>NCDQ01000699.1 GCA_002280275.1 Caulobacter vibrioides
CGGCGGAAAGGCCGGGGACGCTGCGGGCCTGGACGGCCGTCAACCCCTCGGCGGCGGCGTCCCTGAGGCGGGCGTCCATGGTCGCGATCAGCGCCTCGCCTTGCGGCCGACGATCCAGCGCGGCGGCGACCTTGCGGACATTGACCCGAACCCCGTCAAAGTCGGCGGCGTCATCCAGGGTGACCGTCGGCACGCCCTTGGCGGCCAGCGCCTGGGTGAGCCGCGCGTCCCCGCCCCACAACCGCACCACCAGCTGCGGTCGCGCCGAGACCAGGCTCTCCAAGGTGGCCCGGCGCAGTGGCAGGCCGGCGGCCTTGTCGCGCATGTAGCTGTCGGCGGCGACCGCCCGGTGCGAAAGGCCCACGATCGCCTCGCGCGGCGCCAGGGCCAGAACGTACTGGTCGGCGCACGAGTCGAGCGACATGACCCGCGGCGCGGCCCACGCCCCGGCCGGGACGAGCGCCATCGCCGCCGCGAGGGCGCGAAGGGCCTTGGCGGCGTTCACGACCTCAGTCCGAGACCAGACCGTGCAGCAGCCCGTCCAGCATCACCTTCATCAACTGTTCCGGCTCCGACCAGCCCCGCGAGGGCTTGGTGATCAGCAAGGAGACCAAGCCGTGGCAGCCGCTCCACAGCACCTCGGCCGCCTGGACCGCCGATCCTGACCGCAGCCGCCCTTGAGCGGCAATCTCATGGACCGGCTCGCTGAACTTCTCAAAGCAACGATCGCCCAGCGCCATGGTCTCGCCGATCTTGTCGGACGTGACGTGATCGCCGGTGCTGCAGAACACCAGCTGGTAGGTGTTGGGGTTGTCGAGCGCGAACCGCATGTACGCCTCGAGCATCAGGCGCACCCGCGAGACCGGATCGATCGGCTGGCTGGCGATCTGGATGTTGAGGTCAAGCAGACGCTCGATCGCGTCGTTGCTGATCTCGAGAAGGATCTGATCCTTGTCGCGGAAATGCATGTAAAGCGCGGTCGACGACACCCCCACGGCGTCGGCGATCTTACGGATCGTGGCGCCGGAATAGCCCTCGGCGATGAAGATCTTCTCGGCCGCC
>NCDQ01000208.1 GCA_002280275.1 Caulobacter vibrioides
TGCAGTCGATCTCAATCGTCATCTTCATTAGAGGTTCCCTTCGGTCAGGGCACGATTTTGTTATGGGGCAAGCCCGCCGGGTCAGGGTAGAGCGCTTCGGTCGAAAGTCACATTGGTCCTGTAGACAAGGACCCGAAAGCGACGGAGAGACCCGATGAGCGAGACCCTCACAATCAACACCCCGGATGGCGCCTTCTCGGCTTATGTGGCGCGCCCGACGGCGGCAAGCGCCCCGGCCATCGTCGTGATCCAGGAGATTTTTGGCGTTAACAAGGTGATGCGCGACATCTGCGACGGCCTGGCGGCGCAGGGCTTCGTGGCGATCTGCCCTGACCTGTTCTGGCGGATCGAGCCCGGTATCGACATCACTGACCAGAGCGAAGCCGAGTGGAAGAAGGCCTTCGAGCTCTTCAATGCGTTTGACGTGGACGCGGGTGTATCGGACATCGCCGCGACTATCGCCGCCACGCGCAAGCTGGACGGCGTAAACGGCAAGGTCGGGGCGGTCGGCTATTGCCTGGGCGGTTTGCTGGCCTTCCTCACCGCGACCCGCACCGATATCGATGCGGCCGTCTCCTACTACGGCGTTGGGATCGAGAAGCATGTCGGCGAGACCGAGAAGCTGAACCATCCGCTGCTGATGCATATCGCGGAGAAGGATCAATTCGTGCCGCCCGAAGCGCAGCAGCTGATCCTCAACGCGCTGAAGGATCACCCGCAGATCGAGATCCATACCTACGAAGGCCGCGACCACGCCTTCGCCCGCGAGGGCGGCGCACACTATGATGCTGCCGACGCGGCCAAGGCCAACGGCCGCAGCCTGACCTTCTTCCAGAAGGCGCTCGCCTGATGCTGGCGCTGGAAGTTGTCGACCTACCGCTGCCCTCGCCGGGTCCCGGTCAGATCCTCATGCGCCACCAAGCGGTGGGTCTGAACTATATCGACACCTATCATCGGTCCGGCCTGTATCCCGTGAAAACCCCGCTGGTGATCGGGTTGGAAGCCGCCGGCGTGGTCGAGGCCGTCGGCGAAGCGGTGACACGGTTCAAGGTCGGTGATCGGGTGGCCTATAACGGAACCATGGGCGCCTATGCCGAAGCCGCCGTTGTGCCGGCGGAGCGCGCGGTGCTGGTTCCCGAAAGTGTCAGTCTGGAGATCGCAGCCGCCGCTCTGTTGAAGGGCATGACCGCCGAGTTTCTGGTGCGTCGATGTTTCCACGTGAAACAGGGCGACTGGGTTTTGGTCCATGCGGCGGCGGGCGGCGTGGGACAGATCCTGGTCCAATGGTGCAAGGCCCTTGGCGCCACGGTGGTGGCCACAGTGGGATCGACGGCGAAGGCCAAGATCGCCCGCGATCTCGGCGCCGATCATGTGATCGACTACAGCCATGAAGATGTCGCGGCTCGGGTCGCCGAACTCACGGGCGGCCTGGGCGTGGCGGTCGTCTATGACGGCGTCGGCAAGGATACCTGGGAGGCCAGTCTGGCCAGCCTCGCTCGGCGCGGCATGCTGGTGACGTTCGGCAACGCCTCGGGTCCGGCGCCCGCCTTCCCCCCGCTCGCGCTGGCCCCCAAGTCGGCCTTCGTCACCCGGCCCAAGTTGTTCGACTACATCGTCACGACCGAGGAGCTGGACGAAAGCGCCGACGCGCTCTTTGCGGTGCTGGCCTCGGGCGCCGTCAAGATCGACATCGGCCAGACCTTCCCGCTCGCCGAAGCCCGCGCCGCGCACGAAGCGCTGGAAGGCCGTAGGACCGTAGGGGCCACCCTGCTGATCCCGTAGGGCCTTACCCAGTACGACCCAACAAAAAAGGCGCCGGGTAGAACCGGCGCCTTTTCCGTTTCGGGATGAGTCTGTTTGGACTCAGGTGTTCATCGACTGGAAGAAGTCGCCGTTCGTCTTCGACTGACGCAGCTTGTCGAGCAGGAACTCGATGGCGTCCGAAGCGCCCATCGGGTTGAGGATGCGGCGCAGGACATAGGTCTTCTGCAGCTGGTCGCGCGGCGTGATGAGCTCTTCCTTGCGAGTGCCGGACTTGAGCACGTCGATGGCCGGGAAGATGCGCTTGTCGGCCACCTTGCGGTCGAGGACGATTTCCGAGTTACCAGTGCCCTTGAACTCTTCGAAGATGACTTCATCCATGCGGCTGCCGGTGTCGATCAGGGCCGTGGCGATGATCGACAGCGAACCGCCCTCCTCCACATTCCGCGCCGCGCCGAAGAAGCGCTTGGGACGCTGCAGGGCGTTGGCGTCGACACCGCCGGTCAGCACCTTGCCCGACGACGGGACCGTGGTGTTGTAGGCGCGGCCGAGACGCGTGACCGAATCCAGCAGGATGACGACGTCGCGCTTGTGCTCGACCAGGCGCTTGGCCTTCTCGATGACCATCTCGGCCACCTGAACGTGGCGGGTCGCCGGCTCGTCGAAGGTCGAGGCGATGACTTCGCCCTTCACCGTGCGCTGCATGTCGGTGACTTCTTCCGGGCGCTCGTCGATCAAGAGGACGATCAAGTAGCACTCGGGGTGGTTGGTCTCGATCGACTTGGCGATGTTCTGGAGCATCACCGTCTTACCGACGCGCGGCGGGGCCACGATCAGGCAGCGCTGACCCTTGCCCAGCGGGGCGACGATGTCGATCACGCGGCCCGAGCGATCCTTCACGGTCGGATCGGGCAGCTCCATGTTCAGGCGCTCTTCGGGATAGAGCGGCGTCAGGTTGTCGAAGTGGACCTTGTGACGGACGTTGTCCGGGCTCTCGAAATTGATCTTCGAAACGCTGGTCAGGGCGAAGTAGCGCTCGCCCTCGCGCGGCGACCGGATGGCGCCCTCGACACTGTCGCCCGTGCGCAGGCCATACTTTCGGATCTGCGACGGCGAGACATAGATGTCGTCCGGACCCGGCAGGTAATTGGCTTCCGGCGAGCGCAGGAAGCCGAAGCCGTCCTGCAGCACCTCCATGGTGCCCGACCCAGAGATCTCCACGCCTTCCTCGGCGAGGGTCTTCAGGATGGCGAACATCATGTCCTGCTTGCGCATGGAGTTGGCGTTCTCGACCTCGAAGGTCTCGGCGAACGCCAGCAGGTCAGCCGGGGATTTCTCCTTCAGCTCCTGCAGCGACATGGACTTCAGGCCGAGCGCAGCGACGGCGGCGGCGATGTCGCTGACTTCGTCGTCGCCCTCACCTTCCGCTTCGCCGGCGGCTTCAATCGACGCTTCGACAGCAGCCGACACTTCGGTCGCGTCCTCGGTAGTCGCTTCCTCAGCGGCTGGGACTTGGTTTTCGGTTTCTTCGGTCATGACAAGACTCAAGGCTGGGCGCGGTCTCCAAGACGGAGTCCGGCCGGTAAAACTCAATGATCATGTCGGGCGAAGCCTCGAGGCTGAGCCGGACACGCGCGCCAATTGACGATGACGCGGATCGTTCGGGGAACGGACTTGCGGCGGGATCGCTCGCGGGGCGCGCCAGGACGGGCGCCAGTCCGTGGAAGAAAAGGTCCAGCCAGCGCCGGACCGACCGTGGATGCAAACCACGCGGACGGCGGCGGGTCAAGCGCCGCCGTTCGTGGCTCAGTGGTTCAGATACTTTGTCGTCACCGAGATGACGATGATGATCGCCAGCACAAACGGGATCTCATTGACCATCCGCCAGAACTTTTCCGAGCGGACATTCTCGCCCGTTTCGAACCTCTTGCGCGAGGCCGACAGGAAACCGTGGAAGCCGTAGAGGCCAACCAAGGCCGCCAGCTTGGCGACCATCCAGGGCTGCAACAGGAAGTCCCACCCTCGGATCTGGCCATCGGCCAGGATCAAGCCCAGGCCAAACACCGCCGTGGCGATCGAGGCTGGATTGATGATGCCCTTCAGGAGACGACGCTCCATCACCTTGAAGGTCTCGTCCATCTGCGACCCGGGCTGCGCCTGGGTGTGGTAGACGAACAGACGGGGCAGATAGAGCATGCCCGCCATGAAGGCGATGACCGCCAGAATGTGCAGACCGCGCACCAGGTTGAAGTGCGCCACCAGGAAATCGGTCAAGTCGAAGCTCCTTGCCGGCACGGGCACTTGGACCATTCCGGCCCGCACCGCCAGCCGCAGGCCGAGGTCGTCGTTCCAGATCTGCTATCGACGGCTTGCCGGACAGCCTTCGCAAGACCGTCGATGAAGGCTGGCGCCGTGCCTAAGGCCGCGACCCGCAGATAGGGTGCCGCGCCAACCTCTTCGGCCAGTTCGGCATATTCGTGGTCCAGCTCGACCAGGGTCTCGACATGTTCGGAGACGAAAGCGATCGGGGTGATCATGACCCCCTTGCCTTCCCCGCCGGCGCGGCGGATCTCGTCATCAGTGGAGGGTCCGATCCACTTCAGCGGTCCGACGCGGCTCTGGTAACAGACGGTCCACTCGATCTCCGCGGGCAGACGCGCGGCGACCGCCGCGGCCGTGGCTTCAACCTGCTTCTGGTAGGGGTCGCCAGCCAGGATGACCTTTTCAGGCAGACCGTGAGCCGAGAACAGCAGACGGATGTTGGTCGGCGACCCAGCCTTTTCCCAGGTCTCGCGGATCATCCGCGCATGGGCTTCGATCAGACCCGTCTCGGTCGGATAGCAGCCCACGGTCGTCTGGACGCCTGAGCCCTTGTAAGCCTTTTTCCACGCCTTCAGCGACGAGCCCGTCGTGGTGGTCGAGAACTGCGGGTACAGCGGGAGCAGCACCACCTGATCGGGCGCGAAGTCCGCCACCTGACGCGCGGTCTCGCCGGTCAGCGGATGCCAGTAGCGCATCGCGATGAAACACTTGGCTTCGACGCCCGGCATCGCAAGCGCCAAAGCGGCTTCGAGCGCGCTGGCCTGCTTCTGTGTCTCAGGCAGCAAAGGCGAGCCGCCGCCCATGATGGCGTAGTTGGCCTTGGCCGACTTCTCACGCGTGGTCGAGATCAACGCCGCCAGCGGATAGCGGATCGGCGCCGGCGCGCCGATAATGGCCGGATCGCGGAACAGGTTGAACAGAAACGGCCGAACGGCGTCCGGGCCGTCGGGCCCGCCGAGATTGAAAAGAACGACGGCGAGCTTTTGGGTCACTTGGCCACCTTCTGTCCTGTCACCCGCTCGAGCACCGCCTCAACATTCGCGATCGGCGTATCGGGAAGGATGCCGTGGCCCAGGTTGAAGATGTAGGGGCCCTGGTTCCATTGCTCGAGCATCTCGTCGACACGCTTCAACAGCGCATCGCCGCCCGCGCGGAGCAGCAGCGGATCTAGCGCCCCCTGAATGGTCTTAGTCTTCTGGATCGTCTGACCAAGCTTGGCCGAGGCCGAGGTGTCCAGCGCCACGCCCTGAACAGGCGTTCTTGCCGCGTAGTCCTCGACCAGGGTCCCAGCGCCCCGCGGGAAGCCGATGATCGGCACGGTGACGCCCCGCGCCCGTAGGCCTTCGATGATCCGGATATGCGGCTGGGTGACCAGACGGTCGAACAGCGGTTCCGACAGACCCTCGGCCCAGCTTTCGATTCGGTCGCTGGAGCCCTTCTCGATCATGTAGGTCGCCACAGTCCAAGGGGCGCCTGCAAAGCCGATCAGGGCCTTGTCCGGATCAAGCGCCGCGCGAACCCGCGTCAGCGTCTCCCCGACGAGCGAAAGGGCCTTACCCGCCTCTCCGGCCTTTTCGGCCATGGACTCCACGGACGGCATGTCGCCGAGCTTGGGACCCTCGCCGGCTTCGAACCAGACCTTCTGGCCCAGAGCGCCTGGGATCAGCAGTATGTCCGCAAAGACGATCGAGGCGTCGAAGGGAAACCGCCGCATAGGCTGCAGCGTAACTTCCGCCGCCTTCCCGGAATCAAAGCAGAAGCTGATGAAGTCCGGCGCTGTCGCACGCACCGCACGATACTCCGGCAAATACCGGCCCGCCTGGCGCATGAACCAAACCGGAGGGTTCGTATGCGACTGGCCCTGCAGCGCGGAGAGAAACTTCGGAGTCTGCTTTGGGATCGGAGAGGAAGACGTCATGGACCGGGTTAAAGCCCGGCGCGGGCTCGGGCTCAAGCCCGCACGTCCCTTAAGATCTTTCTAACATATCTTAATAAGAAATTAAGATTGTAGGCAGGAGCGGATGGGCAACTGCAAACTGGGGAAAACGCCTGAGAGGCGAGTGACTCGCACACGCCGTCCCGGCTTTCCCCCAAGCCTTCCCACATGGGGTTAACGCTCTGTTAATCATGTGGATGGATGAGCAGCGCCTTGAAGACCTTAATGAATTCTTAACGTCGCATCGGGCGCGAAAAGCCGCTTGCCGGAGTCTTTCAGTCCGTAGGGAAAACTGGGATTCAGACTTCAGGGGATGCGGCGCACGCCTGGGGATGATAGGCGAGCAATGCGACCGTTGATCACAGCGGCGCCGTGTCACGACGTCTTCGGGGCCGTTCGGCGCCCGGACGTCCCCAGAGGCAGGGCAAGTGGTTAAGCAACCGTTAACGGATGATCCACAGGAGAGTCTGGCTCAGGGCGAAGGCGAAAGGCTGCCGCCGCGCTTTGCGACCTATTTCCATATCCACCTGGTTTCGGACTCCACCGGCGAGACGCTGAACGCGATGGCGCGGGCGGTCTGCGCGCGGTTCACCGACATCCTGCCGATCGAGCACATCTATGCGTTGGTGCGCTCCACCCGCCAGCTGGATCGGGCGTTGGAGGAGATCGCCGGCGCGCCGGGCGTGGTGATGCACACCATCGTCGATCCGGGCCTGCGCGCCGCCCTCGAGGAAGGCTGTCGCAAGTTGGAGATGCCGTGCATCGCCGCGCTGGATCCGGTGATCAGCGCCATGTCCCGTTATCTCGGCGCGCGGATATCGACCCGCGTCGGCGCCCAGCACGCCCTGACCAACGATTATTTCGATCGTATCGAAGCCCTGGACTACGCCATCGCCCACGATGACGGCCAGGGCGGTCAGGACCTGACCCAGGCCGACGTCATCCTGGTGGGCGTGTCACGCACATCCAAGACGCCAACCTGCATCTATCTGGCCCATCGGGGCGTGCGGGCGGCGAATGTGCCCCTGGTTCCCGGCCGCCCCCCGCCCCCGGAACTGTTCGAACTGAAGAACACCCTGATTGTGGGTCTGGTCACCTCGCCGGATCGACTGATCCAGATCCGTCGCAACCGCCTGCTCTCGCTGAAAGAGAACCGGGAAAGCGACTACGTGGACGCTGACGCGGTGCGCCAGGAGATCATCGCCGCGCGCCGCCTGTTCGAGCGCCAGAACTGGCCGGTGATCGACATCACCCGTCGCTCGGTGGAAGAAACCGCAGCGGCGGTGATTAACCTGCTGTCCGGAGGACGCGGCAAGGTCGAGGTGTTGGGATGAGCCTCACGCCCGTTACCCTGGCCTCGCAGAGTTCGGCGCGCCAGATGATCCTCAAGAACGCCGGCGTCCTCTTTGAGGCCGTCAGCCCCGGCGTCGATGAGGACGCCGCCAAGGCCGGGTTGCTGGCCGAGGACGTTACGCCGCGCGACGTCGCCGATGCTCTGGCCGAGATGAAAGCCGTCAAGGTCTCGACCAAGCGGCCAGGCCTGGTGATCGGCGCTGATCAAACCCTCGACCTGAAGGGGCGCCTGATCGACAAGGCCGGTTCACTGGACGAAGCCCGCGCGCGCCTCCTTGAGCTGCGAGGAACCACCCACAAGCTGCACTCGGCCGTGGTCGTCGCGCGGGACGGCCGGCCGATCTGGCGGATCGTCGAGACCGCCAAGCTGTCGGTGCGTCCGTTCAGCGACGCTTGGCTCGACGGCTATATAGAGCGTCGCGGCGAGGCCCTGCTGTGGTCGGTCGGCTGCTATGAGCTGGAAAGCGAGGGCGTCCAGCTGTTTGACGAGATCAACGGCGACTATTTCACGATCCTGGGCCTGCCTCTCGTCGGTCTGCTGGATTTCCTGCGCCTTCATGGAGCCCTGGCGGCATGAGCCACGTCATTACCGGCGGCGCCATTGTCGGCGGCGTCTGCGGTCAGCCAATCACGCATTCGATGAGCCCGGTCATCCACAACGCCTGGATCGCAGCCGCCGGCCTCGACGCGGCCTATGTGCCATTCGCCCCGGCGGCGGAGCGGTTCGAGACCTTTGTCGATGGTTTGCGTGGCGGCGCGATGCGCGGGCTCAACGTCACCATCCCCTTCAAGGAACGGGCGCTGGCCGTCGCCGACACCGCCAGCGACCTGGCGCGGATGGCCGGGGCCGCCAATCTGCTCATGTTCGGTGAGGACGGCCGCGTCCATGCCGACAATACCGACGGCCCAGGCCTGCTGGGCGCCATCGCGATCCAGGCGCCCAGTTTCGACGTCACAACCGCACCTGTGGTCATTCTCGGCGCCGGCGGCGCGGCCCGCGGGGCGGTCGCAGCCCTGCTGCTGGCCGGCGCCCCGCGCATAGCGGTCGTCAACCGCACGGTCGCGCGCGCCCAGGAGTTGGCCGACACGTTCGGGGAAAAGGTCGTGGCCAAGGGCGAAGACGCCCTCCCCGCCCTGCTGCCGGAAGCCGGATTGATCATCAACGCCACCTCCCTCGGTCTAGGTGGGGGGGCAGGCCCCGCCGCCGACCTGACCTTAACCCCCAATACCGCCGTCGTGATGGACATGGTCTACAAGCCGCTGCGGACCGAGTTCCTGCGCCGCGCGGAGGCCGCCGGTCGCCTCACGGTGGACGGGCTGGAGATGCTGCTGCGTCAGGCGATGCCCACCTTTGAAGCCATCTATGGCCAGGCCCCCTCCCCTTCGGTTGACGTACGGGCGCTGGCGCTGAAGCGACTGGGCGAGGTCTGACATGTTGATCCTTGGGCTGACGGGTTCGATCGGCATGGGCAAGTCGACAACCTCCAAGATGTTCCAGGATGAAGGCGTGCCGGTCTATGACGCGGACGCTGCGGTCCACGCCCTCTACGCAACAGGCGGAGCCGCCGTGGGGCCGGTCGAGGCGGCTTTTCCTGGCGTCGTCGTGAATGGCGCGATCGACCGGGCCAAGCTGAGCGCCGAGGTCGTTGGAAATTCCGAGGCTCTGACCAAGCTGGAGGCGATCGTCCACCCGCTGGTGGGCGCCCACCGCATCGGCTTCTTTGAGCAGGCCAAGGCCGAGGGCCATGAAATCGTCGTGCTTGACATCCCGCTGCTGTTCGAAACGGGCGGCGAAAAGCGGGTCGACAAGGTGGTGGTGGTGTCGGCCCCCGCCGACGTTCAGCGGGCGCGGGTCCTGGCCCGCCCGGAAATGACGCCGGAGAAATTCGAGGCCATCCTGGCCCGTCAGACCCCGGACGCCGAGAAGCGCGCGCGCGCCGATTTCATCATCGACACAGGGCAAGGCCTTGACCACGCGCGCCAGCAGGTCCGCGACCTTCTGACTCTGTTGAGAACCGCCCGCTCGGCTTGAAGCCGACCGCGAACGGCTCCATGGAAGGGGCCATGGCTCGCGAGATCATCCTCGATACCGAAACGACCGGCTTCGACCCGAAGACCGGCGATCGCTTGGTCGAAATCGGCTGCATCGAGGTGGTTGACTTCATGCCCACCGGTCGCTCGTTCCATGAGTACTGCGATCCGCTGCGCGACATGCCGGCCGAGGCCGAGAAGGTGCACGGCCTGTCCAGCGCCTTCCTGACCGGCAAACCCAAGTTCCACGAGATCGCCGACCGCTTCCTGGATTTTGTCGGCGACAGCGTCGTGGTGGCCCACAACGCCGCCTTCGACCGACAGTTCGTCAATTTCGAGCTGGAGAAATGTGGCAAGGCGCCGATCCACGAGGAACGCTGGGTCGACACCCTGGCCATGGCCAAGAAGCGCTTTCCGGGCATGTACAACTCGCTGGACGCGCTCTGTAAGCGGTTCAAGATCAGCCTGGAAAGCCGCGACAAGCACGGCGCCCTGATCGACGCCCACCTGCTGGCCGAGGTTTATCTGGAGCTCCAGGGCGGAAAGGAACGCGCCCTGGAGTTGACCCATTCGGTTGGCGTCTTGGCGGTTTCGGCTGCGGTTCAAGGCGCGTATGGCGCCCGCCCCCGACCACTCGCGCCGCGCTCCACCGACGCCGAGCGGGAGATTCACGCGGCCTGGGTCCGCAAGAACCTCAAGGACAAGGCCCTCTGGATCCAGTTCGGCGTCGTCCCCGCCGAAGGCTAGCAGCGACGCAGCCGGCTTCTGATCGTCAGGCTTGATCGCGGACGAA
>NCDQ01000700.1 GCA_002280275.1 Caulobacter vibrioides
GCTGAGGTCGCGCCCCCGCCGCCGGCCGAAGACGAGGCGCCCCTCGAGCTGCGGCCCTCGACGCCCTGGCCTGTCCGTGAGGGTCGACGCAGTCCAGCCCAGGAGGCCGGCCTTCGGCCGCGCCTGCGTCTGACGCCGACGGCGACTGACGAGGAGTTCTCCAGCCTGTTTGAAGCCGCCGGCGGCCCGCCTCCGGCCGCATCCGACGCCGCCGAGGAGGGCGGGGACGGCCTGACCTGGAAGGACCTGCTGGCCGCCATCGACGAACCGCCGCCGCGGCCTATGGACGAGCGTCGGGAAGCCCAGCTGTTGTCGGACATTGTCGCCCTGGGCATTGACCCGTCGGCGCTACTGCCCCGCGGGCGGATCGATGAGATCGGCGCTGTGGTCCAGACCGGCGACATGGAGGGCGCCCGCCAGGTGGTGCGCCGTCTGGCGCCCGCCGCCACGCGGCGCCTGACTCGGCGACTGTTCACCGACGACACCCTGAAGGCTGAGGCCGGCGACTATCTGCGCCGCTACCGGGGCATGCTGGACGAGGCTGTCGCCCGGGACCAGGAGGGCTTCATGGTGGCCACCCTGCTCGCCTCGGACGCCGGCCGGGTCTTTCTGCTGCTCGATGCGGCGGCCGGCGACATGATGTAGGGGCGGCTTTAGGCTGAGCTCCCGTCCGCCGCACCTTGGCGGACCTGGGCAAGATAGGCCCGTGACAGATGGACCAGCTCGTCCTCGAATGCCTGGTCATGGAGAAAGTCGGCCCCCTCCAGGACGGCTGAGCGCATGGCGCCGTGCATGGCGCGGTTCAGCACGAAGGCCTGGACCGGTTCGAGGGGCCCGTGCGTCTGGTTCAGGGTGTGGATGAAGGCGTCGAACCGGCCAGCCAGGGTCTCTGCGGGTGTGGTTTGGAACCAGATCCCCATGGCGATGCGTCGGGCGCGGGCGCGGCCGTGAAATGCGCCGATGAAGGCCCGGACCAGGGCCCGGTCAGGCGCAAGGCCGGCGCCATTCTCCCGTAAAAGCCGCTGCATCTCCGCCCCGTGCAGTGCGCTCTCCCGTTCGGGGATGATGTGTACGGTCTCGCTGGCGCGCTTCTGGCGGGGAATTTTCCGTTTGTCGTCCGACAGTTGCGCCTCCTTCGCCCCGTGGTCCGTCCGCTTGAGGGAAGGCGAGTAGGGCGCCGACACAGCGGTGGCTAGCCTAGCTCCACTCCATTGGAAAGGGACGAGCCATGACCTGGGCCATTGAACGACTTGAGGTGATCTGCTCGGGGGCGGGCGATCTGCCGCCGATCGTCGAGCAGCTGCGGCTGGGCCGGTTGGACGCCTGGGGGGAGGGGTGGGTGCGCAAGACGTGGACGCCGCATCCGAGCCTGGATACGGCCGACGGGTCTCTTTTTGGCGGGTACATCGCCGCCCTGGCTGATCAGGTCCTGGCCTTCGCCGCCATGACCGTCATTCCCGCTGACCGAC
>NCDQ01000701.1 GCA_002280275.1 Caulobacter vibrioides
GCCTGCTTGCGGCCTGCGGCCTGCCGTTTGAGCCCGGGTGCCTCAGGTTCCATGACACGCAACGCAGTATCCGCACCCCCAGTTCTGAACAGGTGCGTCAACCCATTAGCCGTGAGGGCCTTACTCAGTGGCAGAACTACGCGCCGTGGCTGGAACCCCTCCGAACCGCGCTTGGTGACGCCACAACCCGCTACAGGGATTAACAGATGAAGCTGTCACAACCTTTTTTCCAGCTTCCCGTAGTGTTCGACGTGGCGCGTTTGCAGGCCGAGGTCGCCGCCCTGCCGGATGAGGCCTGGGTGGCCCACCCCGATCGTGTGCCGGGTAACAGCGCGGTAAGGTTGATCAGTGCCGGTGGGGCCGAGACTGATGCCGTCCACGGTCAGATGCGGCCCACGCCGTGGCTTGAGGCCATGCCTTATCTGCGTCAGGTTCTGGCGGGCTTTGGCGTGGTATGGAGCCGATCGCGGCTGATGCGCCTTGAACCGGGTACAGGTGTGCCCGAACATGCCGACATCAACTACCACTGGCACAACCGGGTCAGGCTGCACATTCCGGTGTTCACCCGGCCTCAGGTGCGCTTTCATTGTGACGGGGAGGTGGTGCACATGGCTGCCGGGGAAGCGTGGATTTTCGATAACTGGCGCCGACATCACGTGGAGAATAATTCCGATAGCGCACGCATCCATCTGGTCGCCGACACCACCGGCACGGCGGCCTTCTGGCAGTTCGCGTGCGGTGAAGCACCGCCGCGTGAGGCGTGGCGCACGGTCGCGTACAGCCCCGCTCACCGTCCGAATCTGATGACTGAAAACGCCCAGCGTTTACCGATCATGCCGGCTGCCGAGGTGCAGTTACTGGTCGAAGATTTGAGATCGGAAGTGGTGGGGGCTAAGGCCGCCGGGGCGCAGGCGCATGCGGCCCAATTCCACACCTTGCTGGAAAACTTTGTCCTCGACTGGCGGCAGCTTTGTGCCCTGCACGGCGTCGGCGGGGCGGGGCGGGCTGAATTCCGCCATCTGGCTGGCACGATTTACGATGCCGCCAGACCTCTGGC
>NCDQ01000209.1 GCA_002280275.1 Caulobacter vibrioides
ATCGAGATCACGGCGTGGCGCCCATCCGGCCAGACCGCTGCGGCGAGGTCCTCGGCGGCGGTGAGCGAGACCATTTCGCCGCCGATCTTGGCGAAGCGCTTCACGCGACCCTTGATCGTGATCCACTGGTCGTCGGTCATGCTGACGACATCGCCGGTATCGTGCCAACCGCCTTCGGGGGCGTCTATGCCGCCGTCCTCGCGCAGATAGCCGGCCATGATGTTGGGACCTCGCACGAACAGGCGTCCCCCTTCGGGGATGCCTTCGACGGGCTCGATGCGGACTTCCTGGCCCGGCAGGAGGCCGCCCACCGTTCCCGGACGGTTGTCCTTAGGCTTGTTCACGGCGATCACCGGCGACGCCTCGGTCGCGCCGTAGCCCTCGAGCAGCGGCACGCCGCCGAAGCGCTCCTTGATCAAGGTGTGGGTTTCATCGCGCACCTTCTCGGCCCCGCACACCACGAACTCCAGGCCCGACAGTTCGTCGGACTCCGCCGCCCGGGCGTACTGGTTCACGAAGGTGTCGGTCGCCAGCAGGACCGACGCCTTGGCGTCCTTGATCAGCGGGGGGATCTGCTTGGTGTGCAGCGGCGAGGGATACTGGAACGCCTTCATGCCGGTCAGGATCGGCAGGATCACCCCGGCGGTCAGGCCAAAACAGTGGAAGACGGGCAGGGGATTGAACATCACCCAATTGGAATCGAGCTCGATGTGAGCCGCGACCTGCATGGCGTTCTGAACGAGATTTTCCTGGCTCAGCACCACGCCCCGGGGTGCGCCGAAGCTGCCCGAGGTGAACAGCACCACGCCTTTGGCGGAGGGTTTGGCGGGCGCGCGGAACTGGCGCGGGAACATGCCCGCAGCTGCGGCGAACAGCTTGTCGGGCAGGCCGATCGTGCCGCGGACGTCCTCCAGATAGGTCACCTGCGCCTGCTCGCCGATCGCGTCGACGATGTCGTGCAGCTTGCCCAGTTCGATGAACTTGTGGGCCGTGAGCACGCGGTTGATCTTGGCCAGCTTGCAAGCGGCCTTGATGTTCCGAATGCCGGCCGTGAAGTTCAGCATCGTCGGCACGCGCCCGAAGGCGTGCAGGGCGAAGAAGGTGACGACCGAGCCCGCGCCTGAGGGCAGGAGCACCCCGACGTGCTCGCCCGGTTTGGTCATCGCGGCGATCTTGCGGCCCAGGGCGAAGCTGGCCCGGATCAGATCGGTATAGGTCAGCGGATTGCGATCCTGGTCCTCCAGGATCGGCTTCTTGGCGCCGAACTTGTCGCGGGCGTCGATAAGGGCGTCGAAGATGGCCTTTTGGCCGTTCCGCACGTCGTAAGCTACCGGCATCCCGGCGAAACCTCCCCGATGAGCTAAGGCGCTCTCGTTCGTTAAACGCCGAGTCTGCCGGGGAAGGTCCAGCTTTGCAAGAAAGAGTCACAATCCGTGACGATCATCCTTGTCGGACTGGGGTTGGGATAGGCTTTCGAGGCGTGGCGAACGTCGTAACCTCCGCCAACCAGGCGTTGCGCACGCTGTCCGATTCCATGTGCAGATCATGACCTGCCTTGGGGTATCGGACCTGCATGCACGCCTTCATCGCGTGACACAGCTGCGCTTGCGGACCCGCTGTGGCGACGCCGTCCTGTTCCCCATTGAGCAACAGGACCGGGACAGCCACCTTCCTGGCGTCCTGCGCGGCAGCTTCTGACGCATCGAAAAAGGCGGCGAACCAGCCAAGGCTTCGACCGCCCATACGGAGGTCCGGGTTCGCGAGCATCCATGCGGCCTGCACCTTGCCGCGCGTGACGTCATGGGTGAGTGCCTGGACAGCTCCGTCAGGCGCGTCCCGACGCCAGCCCTGCTGATCTGGGGATCGAACCCAGCCAAGCCGGAGCGCCCTGAGCGCGGGTGTGAACCGCGCAAAGTCAGCGCGCGGGCGGGGAAGGCTCTTCAGGCCGAACGTCGGCGCAGAGAGCACCAAGGCTTCCATGGGGAGGCCGGTCTGCGCGGCTCTCAGGGCGATCAAACCACCTTCACCATGACCCAATACGACCAACGGCGTGTCGCCCCGTGGGCGGATCACGGTTCGGACGAGCGCCTTCACCGTTGCAACGTCCGGATCAAAGCTATCGACATGTCCAAGGTCGCGCCAAGGCGTCAACCGCTCAGACCCGCCTTGACCCTGGCGTTCCAGGACCCAGACGCTAAAGCCCTGACGGGTGAGATCGGTGACCGTCTCGAACCACTTCTCAGCGCTCTCGCCATAACCGGGGAGCACCAGGATCGTGGCGCGGGGCGCGACAGAGGGCGCGGCCACCCCGTAGCGCTGTACGGTCGCCTGGCCATTCTTCACGTATCCCCACGCCCATCCCTGCGGCGGGTAGAAGCGTGAGGTCAGGGCCGGAGGCGCGCGGCTCTCGGCGAAAGGCGCGCGGGAGGCCCCGTCACCGCAGGCGGAAACGGCCAAGCTGAGCGCGATAGCCGGGACGGCTGCAAGGAGACGGCGACGCATATGCGCCAGTCATTTCGCGCCTTGCTGACTTACGCAAGATCAAGCGCTTGATCCGGAGGGCAAGAAGACCGATTTAGGCGCCATGGCCACGGTGATCGACACGCTGAAGGCTCGCGGCTCGGAAGACCGGGCGGCGCGCCATCCCGAAAAGCAGAACCGCCCGGATACGCCGGTGCTCCGCAAACCGGAGTGGCTGCGCGTGCGGGCTCCCGGCTCGGGTCAGTACAACGAGACAAAGGGCATCGTGCGCGAGCACAAGCTTCACACGGTCTGTGAGGAAGCCGCCTGTCCGAACATCGGCGAGTGCTGGAGCCAGAAGCACGCAACCATGATGATCATGGGCGAGATCTGCACCCGCGCCTGCGCCTTCTGCAACGTCACGACCGGCCTGCCGACGCAACTGGATCCGGATGAGCCCCGCCGCGTGGCCGAGGCCGTCGCCAAGATGGGCCTCAAGCATGTGGTCATCACCTCGGTGGACCGCGATGACCTTCTGGACGGCGGCGCGCGCCATTTCGCCGAAGTCGTCACGTCCATCCGAACCGCGGCTCCGGGCACGACGATCGAGATCCTGACGCCAGACTTCCTGCGCAAGGAGGGGGCCGAGAACGTCGTCATCGACTCCAAGCCAGACGTCTTCAACCACAACCTCGAAACCGTGCCACGGCTGTATCTCAAGATCCGTCCAGGCGCGCGCTACTACAACTCGCTGCGCCTGCTGGACCGCGTTAAGCAGCGCGACCCCTCCCAGTTCACCAAGTCGGGTCTGATGGTCGGCTTGGGTGAAACCAAGGAAGAGGTCATGCAGGTAATGGACGACATGCGCTCGGCGGGTGTCGACTTCATCACCATCGGCCAATACCTGCAGCCCACCCGTAAGCACGCGGCGATCGACCGCTTCGTGACGCCGGAAGAGTTCAAGGCCTATGAGGCGATCGCGCGGGCCAAGGGCTTCCTGATGGTGTCGTCCAGCCCGCTCACGCGCTCGTCGCACCATGCCGGCGAGGACTTCGCCAAGCTGCAGGCGGCGCGACGCGCCCTCGACGCCCGCACGGCTTAAGCCTTGCATCGACACGTTGTCACGCGGGTGTTGCCTTACACCCCTGAGCAGCTGTTTGAGCTGGTCGGCGATGTCGAGGCGTATCCGAAGTTCGTGCCGTGGATCACAGGCATGCGCACCTGGAACGGCCGTGTCGACGGCGCGATCAGCACCGTTGACGCCGAAGCCCAGGTCGGCTTTTCGTTCCTGCGTGAGAAGTTCGCCACCCGCGTTCGGCGTGATCGCGACGCCCTCTCGATCGACGTCAGCCTGCTCTATGGGCCCTTCAAGCGCCTCAGCAACGGCTGGCGGTTTCTGCCCGAGGGCGACGCGACGCGGGTCGAGTTCGTGATCGACTTCGCTTTCAAGTCAGCGCTTCTGGACGCCATGCTGGCGGCGAACGTCGACAAGGCGGCCGGCAAGCTCATCGCCTGTTTCGAAGAGCGCGCGCGGCAACTGCACGGCGCGCGAACCTAAGGCCTCAGGCCACCGCTTCCCGGAGCATCTCGAGCGCGGTGCGCACCGCCGCCAGTTGCACGGCCTCGCGGGTCTCTCCGTCGAAACGCTCCAGGCGATGAACAACCGAGCGGTTGGCGCGGGCGACGGCGAAGTGAACCGTGCCCACGGGCTTCATCGGCGAGCCGCCGCCAGGACCGGCGACGCCGGTGATGGCGACGGCGACATGGCCATGACTCTCGCGCAGGGCGCCCTCGGCCATCATCCGTGCGACCGGCTCGGAGACCGCGCCGTGGTCGGCGATGAGGTCACCCGGGACCCCGAGCATCTCGGACTTGGCGCGATTGGTGTAGGTCACGAAGCCGCGCTCGAAGACGTCGGACGCGCCTGAGATCGAGCAGATCGCCCCGGCGACAAGACCGCCGGTGCAGCTCTCGGCCGCGACGAGGCGTAGGGACCGCGCGCGCGCCTCGTCGATCAGCAAGCGCGCCAAGGTCTGGATTTCTAGGGGGAACATGACGGCCTCCGATCGCGTGGACTTGCAGGCTAGCCCAATCAGGCGGGGGTCTCGACCGAGACGACCGCAGAGGCCGCAAGACCTTCGCCGCGACCTGTGAAGCCCATCTTCTCGGTGGTCGTCGCCTTGACGCTGACCCGATCGATGGGAAGCGAGAGAATGTCGGCCAGGCGCTCGCGCATCGCCTGGCGGTGCGGTTTGATCTTGGGGCGCTCGCAGATCAGCGTGACGTCGACATTGACCAGCGCGCCGCCCTTGGCGACGACGAGGTCAACCGCGTGCTTGAGAAAATACAGGATCGCGTCGGTCAGTGCGTGCAGGCCCGCGTCGGCGTCTGAATGCCCGATCAAAGTCTCGTCGTGCTTGATGGCGACGCCGCACAGCCAGACCTCCTCGCCGGGCCCCCAGCGGTGCGCATCGAAGCCTTGGCCAACACGGGTGACGCGTGCGGCGTCGGCGAGACGTTCGGCCATGGCGAAGTCCTCTGGGTAGGTGAGTTTTGTGAGAAGCGGGTCGCCCGGGGTGATCGCGACACGGCCGCCTGCGGCCTCGACCACCTGGGCGTCATCGGTCGGCTCACCGCTCGCCCATGCGGCGTAGGCGGCCAGGAGGGTGCGGCGCGGCGCGACTTGGGGCGTCTGGGCGCGCCAGAGATGCTCCCGTGACACTGTCCGTATCGGGGAGCCAGGCGAGCTCAGCTTGAGGGTGTCTGCGACGGCCAGGGCGGGCAGGGCGAGGTCGGCGTTGGCCAGCGCCTGCAACAGATCATCGACGACCTTTCGCGTGACGAACGGGCGGGCGGCATCGTGGATCATCACGGGCTCATCACCCGGGCGATCGCGCAGGGCCGCGAGGCCCGCTTGGACGGACAACGCCCGCGTTGCGCCCCCGCGAGCGGCGCGCCAGCCGCGGAGGCCGCCCAGCACATGCGTGAGCGCATCCTCGCCGTCCGCTGTCGTGACCACCACGATCTCCGCTGCGCCGGCCGCCAGGAAGGCCTCTACCGACCAGCGCAGGACCGGCTTGCCGGCTAAGGGCCGCCACTGTTTGGCCTGGCCTGGCCCCGCTCTGGTCCCGGCGCCGGCGGCCACGATCACGACGGAAAAAGTCATCCCGGCTGTTTAGTCCGGCCTCGCCGCTTGTCTAGTCGATACGGGCTTTACTGCGCCGCACAATGTGCCTAAAAAGGTGGCTGTGGGGATGATTACAAAATGAGCAAAGCGCTCGATATTGGTGGCGTCGAGGTTCCGGGCCGGGTGTGGATAGCACCCATGACTGGCGTGTCGGATCTGCCTTTCAGAGAAACGGCCTCAGCGCTCGGAGCGCCCTATGTGGCCACTGAAATGGTCGCCAGCGCGGAGTTCGCGAAGGGGCGTCCCGATGTGGTGCGTCGCGCAGCGGTCGGCGAAGGCTTGCCTCTGACCGTCATCCAGCTGGTGGGCCGCGATGTCGACTTCATGGCGCAAGGCGCACGAATGGCCCAGGAGGCTGGCGCCGAGATCATCGACCTGAATTTCGGCTGCCCCGCCAAGGAGGTCGCGGCCGGCGCCGCTTGCGGTTCGGCCCTGATGCGTGAACCGGACCTTGCCGAAGCCTTGGTCGCGGCGGCCGTCGAGGCCGTCGACGTTCCTGTGACCGTCAAAATGCGGCTTGGGTGGGATGTCGATTGCCTGAACGCGCCGGACATCGCGCGGCGCGCCGAAGCGGCTGGCGCAAAGGCCGTCACGGTGCACGGGCGCACCCGAAATCAGTTCTACAAGGGCGTCGCCGATTGGTCCGCCGTCGCAGCGGTCAAGAACGCCGTCTCCGTACCGGTTCTGGTGAATGGCGACATCGTCGATGGCGACAGCGCCCGCAAGGCTCTTGAACAGTCCGGCGCCGACGGGGTCATGATCGGTCGCGGGGTCTATGGGCGGCCTTGGATCGCAGGCGCCATCGAGGCGGCGCTTGAAGGGCGCGGCTTTCAGGAACCGGCGGCCGAAGAGCGCTTGGCGATCGCGATCACGCATTTTCGGCGGAGCCTCACGTTCTATGGAGAGCGCCTGGGGTTGAAGGCGCGGGCGAGCTTGTGCCGTCTGGAGGACCCCGACGCTGTGGAAAGTGCGCTGCGTGAGTTGTGGCTGCTGACTGGGAGGCAGGCCGCATGACCGACCGTGCTCGCGTTCTCGGCGGCGTCGCTACTGAAGCCCTGAAGGCGGCGGCCTTCGACCTTAGTCCGGAACCGGCCCTGGTCGTGGATCATGACGGGGGGCTCGTCGCCGTCAACGAAGCGGCGGAGGCCTTGTTTGGCCACGGTTTGTCGCTCCTGGCGCGCGGACGCTTCCGCGCGGCGCTGCCGCCGGGTTCAGTGCTTGTTTCACTGCTCGATCGGGCCGTGTTTGAGGGCTCTCTGGTTCGAGAACACGGCGTTGAGGTCAATCTCTTCGGCCAGCCGCCCTTCGAGGCGGATGGCGCAGCGGCGCCGCTCGGCGACGGCTCAGTCTTGCTCACCTTGCATGTCAAGGGCGTGCTCGGCGTGGACCGCAGCGCCGATGCGGCGGGGCTTCGCTCGGTCGTGGGCCTTGGCAAGATGCTGGCCCACGAGATCAAGAACCCGCTGGCCGGGATCCGCGGCGCCGCGCAGTTGCTGAAGACCGGCGCAAGCGCGGTCGACCAGCCCCTGGCGCAGTTGATCGTCGATGAGACGGACCGGATCAGACGCCTGGTCGATCGCATGGAGGCGTTCTCGGAGCAGGCTCCGACGTCCCGTGAGCCCGTCAACATCCACCAAGTGCTGGATCGGGTCCGCGCCCTGGTGGCCAATGGCGTTGCCGACGGCCTGACGCTCAAGGAGCGCTATGACCCCTCGCTGCCGCCGGTCTGGGGCGATGAGGATCACCTGATCCAGATTTTCCTCAACCTGATGAAGAACGCCGCCGAGGCCGCGCACCTGCGCGGCGACGATCGCGGCGAGTTGTCAATTCATACGGCGTGGCGGCCCGGGGTCCGCGTCCGCGGCGCCGATGGAAAAGCCGCCAGCGGCGCGCCGATCGAGGTCCGCGTGATCGACAATGGACCGGGCGTCCCGTCCACCCTGCGCGACCATCTCTTCCAACCGTTTGTCACCACCAAGTCCAACGGTACGGGGCTCGGCCTGGCTTTGGTCACAAAATTGGTCACCGCCCATGGCGGTTTGATTGATTTTGAATCGGAGCCCGGTCGCACGGTCTTCCGTGTGTTGTTGCCTGTTGCCCCTGAAGTCGCATCCGGAGACGTCCGAGCATGAACGCCGCGAGCAAGAAAATCCTGATCGCCGACGACGACAGCTCGGTCCGTCTCGTCCTTAGCCAAGCCTTCACGCGCCTGGGATACCAGGTCCGCGCCACCGGGAACGCCACCACGCTGTTGAAGTGGGTGACCGATGGTGAGGGCGACCTTGTCGTCACCGACGTGATGATGCCCGACGAGAACGTCTTCGACGTTCTGCCGCGGATTCGAAAGGAGCGCCCAAAGCTCCCGATCATCGTGATGAGCGCGCAGAACACGCTCCTTACCGCCGTGAACGCCGCTGATGCGGGCGCTTTTGAGTACGTCTCCAAGCCGTTTGATCTGGACGACGTCACCGCCGCGGCGCGGCGGGCCTTGTCACGGCCAGCGGACGCCGAGGCGTCGAAGGCGCAGGCGCGTGCGATGCGGGACGAGCGCCTGCCGCTCATCGGCCGTTCCGCGCCGATGCAAGAGGTCTACCGCACGATCGCGCGGCTGGTTGGAGCCGACCTTACGGTTCTGATCCTCGGCGAGAGCGGCACCGGCAAGGAGCTTGTGGCGCGAGCGCTCCATGAGCTTGGGCGCCGCCGCGACGGCAAGTTCGTGGTCATCAACCTTGCCGCCGTACCGCGTGAGCGCGTCGAGGCCGAGCTGTTCGGTCGCGGCGAGGGCGACAACGGTCGTCTGGTCGAGGCCGACGGTGGCACGCTGTTCCTCGACGAGATCGGTGACATGCCCCTCGACGCCCAAACGCGTCTGTTGCGTGTGATCGATGGCACCGAGCCGGTGATCAACCCGAAAACCGGTCGTCGGCCGAATGTGCGCATCATCGCCGCGACCAACCGGGATCTGCGGGGCCTGATCCAGCAGGGCCTGTTCCGCGAGGATCTGTTCTTCCGCCTGAACGTCGCGCCGGTTCGATTGCCGCCGCTGCGTGATCGCGCCGAAGACATCCCCGATCTGGCGCGCACGTTCCTCCTTCGGGCGGCTCGCGAGGGTCTGCCCGCCAAGACAATCGACCAAGGCGCTCTGGATCGCCTCAAGAGCCATCCTTGGCCCGGGAACGTCCGCGAGCTCGAGAACCTGATGCGGCGGATGTGCGCGCTCTACGCCGAAGAACTGATCACCGCGCGCATCGTGGATCGTGAACTTCAGGACCATGCGCCGGCGGTTCGCGCGGAAGAGGGGCCGGTCACGCTCTCAATGCTCGTCGAGCGGCATCTGGCGTCGCACTTCGCCGATCAACCCGACGGCGTGCCGGCGCCCGGCCTCTATGATCGGATCCTGGAGGAGGTGGAGCGACCGCTGATCCAGCTGACGCTTTCGGCGACGCGAGGCAATCAAGTCCGCGCCGCCGAGATCCTCGGCCTCAATCGCAACACGCTCCGCAAGAAGATCCAGGATCTTGGCGTGGAGATGACTCGCGGGCGTCGCTAAGGCTGCAGCTTTCTCGGCACATAACTGTTGAATTTGGGCCACACGCTCCTAAACTCCGGAGCGATGTCTTCAGTGGCTTACGCGACGGAATCCGACAGCCCGCCGACCCGGTTTAGCCGGGCCTGGTGGCGGGGTGTGTTGCGGTCGCGCTATCTGATCGGCGGCGGCTATGTGCTGGCCGTAATCTTGACGGTCGCCGGCGTGGCCTTGGCCTCATCCCCGCCCCGTACGGACTCGATCGGCGCCGCCAGCACGGTCATTCTGGTCGTTCTCGGCTTCAATCTTGTTCTGATCTTGGGCGTGGCGACAGTCGTTGGCCTGCGGCTCTACGAGTTGATCGACGCGCGGGCGAGTGACGCCGGTGCGCGTTTGCACCTGCGGTTCGTGGGTCTTTTTTCGCTCGCCGCCGTGGCGCCCGCCGTGATTGTCGCGCTGTTCTTCGGCGTGCTCGTCAATCGCGGGGTTGATGGCTGGTTTAGCGAGCGGGTTCAGACCGTCGTCGGGAACTCAGCCAAGGTCGCCAACTCCTACGTTGAACAACAAAAGAACTACATCTCCGAACATATTGGCCCGATGGCGGCCAGCCTGAACCAAGCCGCACCCGCGCTGGCCCAGTCCCCCGTCGCCTTTGGTCATTTTCTAGCGGGCCTGACCCAGGACAACGGCTTTTCGGCAGCCTATGTGCTCGATCGTGACGGCCGGATCCTGGCTCGCACCGAGTCTGAAGGCGCGCCGCCATTTCTTGCGCCGCCGCCGGCCAGCTTCGATTGGGCGGATGGCGGAGAGGCCAGCGCGCAGCGCTTCGTCTCCACTGATCTCTTTCGAACGCTCTACAAGCTCAAGGGCTTCGATGACGGCTACCTCTATGTCGTTCGGCCGATCGAAAAGGGCATCCTCAACCACCTGATCGAGACGCAGGACGCGCTGATCTCATATCGCGACGCCGAGCGCAGTCGCGGACGGATCCAGGCCATCTTTGGCCTTAGCTATCTGGAGACGGCGCTCCTCGTGCTCGTGGCCGCCATCTGGGTGGGGATCGCGGCGGCGAACTCGATCGCAGGTCCGGTCGCGGGATTGGTCGAGGCTGCGGGGCGCGTGTCCGGCGGCGATCTCGACGCCCGCGTCCAGGTTGAAAGGGGGCCCGAGGAGATCCGGGCGCTATCCAACGCCTTCAACATGATGACCAGCGAGCTTCAGCTTCAGCAGGCGGCTCTGAAAGCCGCCAGTCTCGATGCGGAGAGCCGCCGGCAGTTCATCGAGACGGTGCTGTCGGGCGTCAGCGCGGGCGTTGTCAGCCTGGATGATCGTGGCACGATCTCCGCGGTGAATCGGCGCGCGGTCACACTGCTGGGCTTGCCGAATGACGCCCTTGGGGTCGATCTGATCCAACTGGCGCCCGAGTTCGAAACGGTGATGTCAGCCCTTCTGGAGAGCCGACCC
>NCDQ01000702.1 GCA_002280275.1 Caulobacter vibrioides
ACGTCCGGCGCTGATCGGCGCGTCGCTCGGCGGGCTCGCGGGATTGCTCGCTGAAGCCGAGATCGCGCCTCGGAGCTTCAGCTCCATAACCCTGGTGGATATCGTGCCGAACATGGACTCCGAAGGGGCCGCAAAGGTCATCGGCTTCATGAGCGCCCATATCGGCCAGGGCTTCGCTAGCCTTGAGGAGGCGGCCGACGTGATCGGCTTGTATTTGCCCCACCGCCCCAGACCCTCGGACCTGTCCGGATTGGCGAAGAACCTGCGTCGCGGTAGCGATGGCCGATACCACTGGCATTGGGATCCGAGCTTCGTAGCGAGCGCCAACCGGGAACGGTCGAGGCGAGATGCGCAGGCGTTCGACACCGGACTCGCTAGCCTAACCCTGCCAGTGCACCTCATTCGTGGTCGGCTCAGCGAATTGGTGACGCGTCAAGCCGCTGAAGAATTCGTCGCGAAATTGGCGAACGCCCAGTTCACCGACGTCGCTGGCGCTTCTCACATGGTCGCGGGGGATCGCAACGATGCCTTCCTCGACGCCGTAGTGAGCTTTCTCGATCGGCAGTATTCCGGACAGCCGGCCGCAGTCGGCCGAAACTCGGCCTAACACGAAGTTCAAAGCGCATTTTTGGCTCGCTTTCAGCGAAGCACCACGTAAACAGATGCCCCCGGCGGCTTTGATGTTCAGGCATTCCCGGGCAATCCCCCTCTGCTTTCTCTATCAGGACTTCCTCGGCAGCCCGATGGAGAGAATCGAGCGCCTACCCGCAGTTAAGCCTGGATCCAAGCCAACTCTCCCGCTCCAGCGCAGAGATACCCTGATCACCTCGGGCAGGCTTTCGCCCCTCGGCGAAGAACTGCCCGAGGTCAATGAGCGCATTCAAGGGAGGCAACCGTTCTCAATCGTACCGCACAGGCGTACCTTACAGGATTACTCGGTGATCGCGAGCCACCGCGGCCAGCGGAGCGCCGGGGTTCCCAGGTCAAACCCTGAGCGCTCTTTTTAGGGTCGCCCGTCGTTTGAGCCCAGCATTGCGGCCGTTACCAAGCGAAGTCT
>NCDQ01000210.1:0-1465 GCA_002280275.1 Caulobacter vibrioides
TGCTTCCTAGGTAGCAAATAGGTAGCAGTCGGACGAGAAACGGCAAGATTTGGAGAGTGGGCACAGTGAAAGAAAGTGCAGAATAACCCACTTAAACAAGCCCATTTTATATGGCGTCAGTGATTTTCCAGGGGTGCGCAGTGAAGCAGCCAAAAGCCCGGAAACTGACATTCGTAATGCGGGGGTCAGGTGTTCAAGTCACCTAGGCAGCACCATTGCTTCCGATAGCTTGGCTGGAGAACGGCGCGTGCCGGGCGTCCTGAGCACCTAACAAGTCACCATGCGGACTCGGCGCTTTCGCGCCTTGTAGGCTATCTCCGATTTGATTGACGAAAATCCGCCGCCTGGGTCAGGACGGGGCTGGCCAAAGCCAAATTGGCTGTCGTTCGCCAGCGCCGACACATGCAGGCTCTCTGCCGGACACACTGCAACCAGCGTCGCAGCTGACGATAAACTCACAGTCGACTTGGACGATCCGGCAGGGGCGGATCAAGTTGAGTCACAGAGACCTCCTTGCCACCGAATTTTGCGCTCGCGACGGGATTGGCCAGTCACAGTCATCTCGCCGATAGGCTTCGGAGAAGCGAGGTGTGGCTCCGAGCATGGTGCGCGGAAATTGTAGCCAGGAACGACTGCGGGGGGCCACTGACGCAAGTCAACGGCCAACCTCGCTGACAAACCTGTCCATGGCGCCTCGAACAAGCGTCGTGCCCGCACTGCCAAACCGCTCATGCGCCCGGGCGACGATCGGGGCGGCGGAAATCAAACGTGAGAGCACGCTTGCGTGTAGGCTCACCTCTGCGCGCATACCCATGCACCTGCGCAGCTCGCCGGCGACAGTGGAGCCTTGTGCAAAGCGAACCGTCGCGCCGGCGGCTGCTCGAGAGGGATCTCGAACGGTCGCCAGAAAAATCCGGCGCCGGCCACGCCCCGCCAGATCCCCCGCCTCGAAGACCTCCTGTGAAGCAAGAATGCGCGCGAGCTCTTCAAGCGACTGGGGAGATTTGAGGGTGCTCGAGCGCGAGGCTTGAGCCTTGATTGCAGCAACCTGCCCTTGCACCGCGGCGGCGACGAGATCGTCGGAGGAGCGAAAATAGTGCGCCACGGCGCCCGCTGTCATACCGCAGCGCGCGGCGACAGCGCGGTGCGTCAGGCTCGCAAGACCGTGCTCGGCCACCACAGCCATCGCTGCCGCCATCAACGCCTGCGCCTGACCTGACGCGTCCATGTTTTCGTCGATCCGAACACTGGATTCCGCTGTCGCCAATGCGTGACCACGCGGACGTGGCTTCGCGCCAAGCCAGACCCCCCCGAAATGCCCGATCAGTTCCCCCAGCGCCGCTCTCTCGAGCAAAGGCCGCCATCGGGACAGCGCATACAACGCCTCGGCCTGGAACATCAGGTGCATCATGGCGCCTGCCTCGCGCTCAAGCTTGAAGCCCGCGGCGAGACGATCAAAAAAGGC
>NCDQ01000210.1:1471-6277 GCA_002280275.1 Caulobacter vibrioides
ATCTTGATGGCGTCGCGCGCCTGTTGATCGAACGAGGCGGGGGCCGCCAGCAGCTCCTGATAGAGAAGTGCAAGATCGCGGGCCCCTGCCGCCCACTCAAGGATCAGGCCTTCGAGAAAAAGCGCGGCGCCATCTGGCGTTTGTGCAAACAGCGCGGCCTCTGCTTCTCGATCCGCCCTCCAGGCCGCGATTTCCGTCAATGCAGCATCAAAAACGACACCGAACAATTGTTCGATTCCGGAGAAGCCATAGTTGATGGCGCTTGCCGCCGTTTGCGCCTCTCGAGCGATCAAGCGGGCGGAACAGGACGCGTATCCAACAGCAACCAGCTGCTTTCGGGCAGCCAGCTGAAGCCGTTCCGTTGCGCTTTGCGTGGTTTTCTCAAGCCTCATCGCGTGGATCGCACACGTTTCCCCGTCAATCGTCAACATCGCTCATCACTGCTGGCGATCGCTCGGGGGCAAGATGCCTTCACATCTCTTGTCGCACTCCCGTCGCAGAACGTTCGTTCGATTGTTGTGGTCCCACGCTACCAAGCCCGCCGACAAGAGCGTCTGTCGCCGAGAAGGACCCCCCAATGAGCGTCGATTCGAAATCCGGTTCGCCAATCCGCCGATTGCTGACGCTGTCCACGATGTTGGCGGGGCTTACGTCGCTGGCGTGCCTGTCCTCCCCGGCGCTTGCTCAGGTGGCCGCGACCTCGCCGCAGGATGGGGCGTCGGCTGACGGCGCGCCGAAAACCGATGTTATCGTGATCACCGGCTCGATTGCCTCTGCGCAGGAAGCTTCAATCGAAGAGAAGCGGGCCGCCCCGAACCTGATGGACGTCACCGCCGCGGACGATGTCGGCCGCTTTCCGGACCAGAACACTGCCGCCGCCCTCTCTCGCCTGCCGGCCGTCGCCGTGCAGCGCGACCAGGGCCAGGAGCGTTACGTTCAGGTTCGCGGGGCGCCGAACCGCTGGATCTCTGTCTCGATTGACGGCGTGCCCGTCATCGGCGTGGACGAGGGCGGCGCCACGCGCGCCTTCCGGTTCGATTCGGTGCCGGCCGTTCTGCTTAGCTCGGCAGCAATCAACAAGTCCTTGACCGCCGATTTGTCTGCAGAGGCCGTTGTCGCCAATGTCGATCTGAGAACCTACTCGCCTCTGCAGACCGAAGGCTTCAGCGTGGTCGGCGATGTCGGCTATGGCGAGATGGACCTTGGCGGAGGGCCGCAGCAGCAGGGCTCGTTGCGCGCGTCCTGGGCGAACGAACAGTTTGGTTTCGTGATTGGCGGCTCCCACTATCGGCGCGAGCAGGTCACGGACAACCGTGAGGTGGGCGCCTATGACGCGCTCGGACCGACTGAGCTCGACATCCGCAATTACCAGCTCGTGCGGGAAAACAACGGCTTCTTCGCTGGCGCCGAATTTCTGCCGATGCCTGACCTCAAGCTCACCGCAAAGGCGATCTTTACCGAGTTCAAGGACGATGAAGATCGCGATCAATATGAATTCCGGCTGCCCAACGCTGTCAGCGGCACGCGGAGCCTTACGGGCGGCGATCTGGTTGGCGTCCCCGTGCGCGGCACGTTCAACGCCGGCGAGTACCGGACGCAGTACAATATCTATACGCTTGGGGCCGAGTACGAAACGGGTGACTGGGCGATTGACGGCCGCCTCAACTATACCGAGTCCGAGAACACGACCTACCTGCCGCTGGTGCAGTTCAACACGTCATCTGCTACGGCGCCGTCGATAAATTTCCAGTTCGGCGACACTCCGATCATCCAGCTCTACAGCACGCTTCCCGCAGGCGGAGGCCTCCCCGCGCGGCGCGGAACAGCCCTGATGGAGCTCGACCAGTCAACCGCCTTCAACGGCGCCATCACCTTCATCTCGGCAAAGCAGGACAGCTTCTCGGAAAGCGTCACCGCCAAGCTCGATGTCACACGCGAGATGGGCGATTGGACCTTTGGCGGCGGCGTATCCTATATCGACCGCACGCTGGACGGATTTGTTTTCGCTTTCAGCAATGGCGCGGTGCTGAACGGCCGCATCACGCCAGGATCCTATTTCACGAGCGAGACTTGGGCCACCGGTTTCCCGCTGGGCTTCGACTTCCGCCTGATCGACAATGCCCGTCTGCGGCAGGACGCGGTCGCCGCTGCGGTCGGGGCGCCGGCTCTTGTTCCCGGCCAGACCTATAACCCTGCGCTAGATGTTCCCGCCACCAATCGCTATGACCTGACCGAGAAACTGCTGGCTGGCTATGTGCAGGCCGAGTACGATTTCTCCTTTGGCCAGATTGTCGCCGGCCTGCGCGCCGAGCAATTCAAGACCAGCAACACCGGAACTGTTTCGCTGGGCGGCGGCCGTTTCGAACAGCTGACCGTTGATACCGACGAGGTTGACCTCTTCCCCAGCATCAACGCGCGCTTCGACCTAACCGACGACATCGTTCTCCGCGTCGCCGCACAGCGAAGCCTGGCCCGGCCGAGCTTCGGCGAGGTGCGCATCGGCGCCGCGATCAACGATACCGCGACACCGGGCACGATCAGCGGCGGCAACCCCGGCCTGAACCCCGAGACGACCTGGGGGTTCGATGGCAGCATCGAATACTACCCCAGCAGCAATGCAATCCTGTCTGCTTCCGTGTTCACACGCCTCGTCGATGATGTACTTTATTCCAACACCGAGACCGTCGGCTCTGATGTTTTCGACAGCGGCGGGATCGACCGGTCCAACTATCGCCTGACCTCCACGTTCAATGGCGAGGAAGGAACGCTGACCGGACTCGAGTTGGGCTATCAGCAGCAATTCTCCTTCCTGCCCGAACCGTTCGATGGTTTCGGCTTCCAGGGCAACTACACGCTGCTCGACGGCGAGTTCGACACGGCGACCCGCAAGGGCATTCCTTTCCCGGGAACGTCGGAGTCGATCATCAACGCTTCGGTCTACTACGAGAAGTATGGCTTCTCGGCACGGCTAAGCTACCAGTGGCGCGACCGCTGGCTGGATACGCTGGGCGGCCTGGGCGTCGGCGCTGGTACGGGCGATGAGTATCGCAAGGAGTACGAGAATGTCGATCTCTCGCTGCGATACAGCTTCACGGAAAATCTGACACTGTTCGCTGATCTCGCGAACCTCACCGACGAACGCTACATCGTGTACCAGGGCGACGCGAGCCGCCCGACGGAGGTCGAGCAGATCGGGGCGCGCTACATGCTTGGCCTGCGCTTCAACTACTAGCCCAAGGATCAGCTTTGAACTGCGCCCACCAGCGAAGAATGCGGAGCAACAGAGTTCAGATGTCAAATGCAGCGTCGCTTAGCCGTCGAGCGCTGATGATCGGGGGCTTGGCGCTTGGGGCGGCCGCATCAACGTCCGCATGGCGGCCAAGCTACGCGCAGGTCAAGCTACCCGACGCGACCGCCTCCGCTGAGCGCCTCGACCCCCGGCGCGTCCATCTGCGCTGGAGCGGCGTGCCGGGGCCGGTCACGGTTTTGGCGTCTTCAGACGCAAACGCGCCCGCAAGCCTTATGCGCGTTCTGGCCAGCGATGCGCCCGGCAACGAGTTGACGGTGGATGTCGGCTCTGCTCCGCGTCCTTACTTCTTGATCGAAGGCCCGGATGGCGCACGGCTGCGCGTCGCCGAGCGTCTGCTTCCGCTTGAAGCCGGCCGCAACTTCCGCGACCTCGGCGGCTATGTCGCGTCAAACGGAAAAGCCCTCCGCTGGGGCCGCATCTACCGTTCGGGTGTGATGAGCGGACTTACCGCCAACGATCTCACCTATCTGGCTGAACTCGGGATCGAGACTGTCTGCGATCTGCGGAGCGACAGCGAGATCGCCGGTGAACCGCCGCCCTTCTCAGGAATGAACGCGCCGAGGATAGTGACCTTTGGCTACAAGATGGAGGCTACGATGGCCTCCATGGGCGCCCTCTTCGTTGCAAAGACGCGCGAGGAGGCTGTTCGCGCTTTCGCATCAAGCTACCTTGAAATGGCAGACTTCCTCACACCACACTACACTGACATGTTTGCCCGCCTGATGCGCCGGGAAACGCCGTTGGCGTTCAACTGCTCCGCCGGCAAGGACCGCACGGGTCTGGCGGCTGCGCTGATTTTGTCCGTGCTGGGCGTTCCGCGCGAGACCGTCATCGCCGACTACGCCCTCAGCGAGTTTTACGTTCCCCCGGACAAGTATATCGCCGAAATGCGCACGCCCACGTCGCAGGGGCCCGACGTCATACCGCCCCAGCAGCGGCAGCTGTTCTCACGCATGCCCGATCCAGTCCTGCGCGTCATGATGGGAACCGACCCGGAGGTGATGCAGATGACGCTGGCCAGCATCGATGCAAAATTCGGCGGCCCGATCGCGCTCGCCAAAACGCGCTATGGCCTGGACGACGTCGCCATCGACTATCTGCGGACGGTCTACCTCGCCTGACACGTGTCGAAAATGAGCGTTGTCGACGCTCGGCTCTGGCTGCCGCATCTGCAGTCGACACAACAATTCCGTTGCCGCCAATCGCCATGTGCGGGCGATCCCCAACAGCCGATTTTCGTGGTTGCCTCGCAGGCGCAGACCACGTGGTCGCCAGAACATGATTCGCCCTAGCTTCGACTCGCCTTCAGGAACTCGATCCTGATCTGGGCCGGCGTCATGCCGAGCGCGGGAGGCTTGGCGGGCGCCGCTGCAATATCGGCGACGATCATCGCGGGCCGCGCAACGCCCGCCCAGCGTTCGGGCGTCAGGTCTGACAGTCGCATGCACTGTTCTGCCCCGAAGAACGCGCGGCCCACGGCGAGCCAGTCGAGATCG
>NCDQ01000211.1 GCA_002280275.1 Caulobacter vibrioides
AGGCCCTGGACGTCGATTTCTACGTCTTCTCCGGCCACAAGCTGTACGGCCCGACCGGCATCGGCGTGCTCTATGGCAAGGCCGAGCGCCTGGCGGCCCTGCCGCCTTACCAGGGCGGGGGCGAGATGATCGCTTCGGTGGCGCTGGACAAGATCACCTACGCCGACCCGCCGCATCGCTTCGAAGCCGGCACCCCGGCGATCCTGGATGCCGTGGGCCTGGGCGCGGCGATCGAGTGGCTGAACGGCCTGGACCGCGACGCCGTCTTCGCCCACGAGCACGCGCTCTATGAGCGGGTCGCCGAGCGGCTGCGCGGCGTCAACGGCGTGCGGATCCTCGGCGAAGCGCCCGGCAAGGGCGCGGTGCTGTCGTTCACGGTCGAGGGGGCCCACGCCCACGATATCGCCCAGGTGCTGGACCGCTACGGCGTGGCCGTGCGGGCCGGGACCCACTGCGCCGAGCCCCTGATGCGCCGCTTCGGCGTCACATCGAGCGCGCGCGCTTCCTTCGCCCTATATAACACAGAGGCCGAGGCCGACGCGTTCGTCGACGCGCTGGCCAAGGCCCGCAGTTTTTTCAGTTGAGCTCCCGATGACCGACGCCGCCTCCCAGGAAACCGTTACGGCTCTGACCCAGGACGAGCTGAACCGGCTGACGGATCAGCTGATCGAAAAGCTGAAGACCGTCTATGATCCGGAAATCCCGGTCGACATCTATGAGCTGGGCCTGATCTACAAGGTCGATGTCAGCGACTCCAAGGACGTCGCCATCGACATGACCCTGACCGCGCCGGGCTGCCCGGTGGCGGGCGAGATGCCGGGCTGGGTCAAGGACGCGGTCATGGAGATCCCCGGCCTGAAGTCCTGCACGGTCGAGCTGACCTTCGACCCGCCGTGGGACGCCTCGCGCATGAGCGACGAGGCCAAGCTGCAATTGAACATGTTCTGATCGGTTCAAACGCCATGGAAGCCACGATCGCCGCCCGTCCCCGCCGTCCGCGCCCCAAGGTCGTCACCCTGACCGACGCCGCGGCCGCGCGCGTGAAGGAGATCATGGACAAGGCCGATCAGCCCTATGCGGGCTTGCGCGTTGGGGTGAAGAACGGCGGCTGCGCGGGCCAAGAGTACGTGTTCGAATACGCCAAGGAGAAGGGCCCGATCGACGAAGTCGTCGAGGACAAGGGCGTCACCATCCTGATCGAGCCAAAGGCGGTGCTGTTTCTGATCGGCACCGAGATCGACTACGAGGTCACCAAGCTGTCCTCGAAGTTCGTGTTCCATAATCCCAACGAGACCGACGCTTGCGGCTGCGGTGAGAGCGTGACGATCCAGCCGGCCGCGGAGGCCCTCGACTAATGCTGGCTCGCACACCGTCTTGCGTTGAATGCGGCCTGCCGTGGGGTTCGCCGCGCTTCAAGCATGAGGACGAGGCGCCGCTTTACTGGTCGGACACCGGCCTGCTGTGCTCCAGCGGCTGCGCTCAGACTCATTTCGCCAAGCGACGCGCCGAGGGCACGTTCGCGGGCGTGCCGGCGGAGTGTCCGGTCGAGGTTTGACGGCCTCAGTGAACCCTCTCCCAGAGGGAGAGGGTAGGGTGAGGGGCTACTGATCAGCCCGGTTAGGCCCGAACCCCTCATCCGGTCCTTCGGACCACCTTCTCCCTATGGGAGAAGGGACGCGGTGGCCGGCTGAGCTGTCGCCGCGACGTTCCTCGTGCCATCCCACTCCACCAGCACCGACGGCCTCACTGGCCCGCCGCGCGCTTGCGCGATCAGTTCGTTGGTACGCCCCTCGATTGTCGTCTGCATCAGCCGCATGAAGTCGTCCTTCTCCAGGCCCTGGGGCAGGGCGGGCAGGAACTCGATGGTCGCCATTCCGGGCGTCTTCTTCTTCTCGGTCTGCCGCCAGAAGCAGCCCAGGTTCGTGGCGACCGGAACAACCGGCAGGCCGAAGTCCTTGCTCATGTAGTAGACGCCCGTGCGGTAGCGGAAATGCTCGCCCGGCGCGGCCAGGTGGCCTTCGGGATAGATCAGGATGCGACGGCCCTCGGCCGCGACCTGGGCGGCGCTCTTGGACAGCGCCTCGCGCGCTTCGGGGCCGCCGCAGCTGTCGACGACGATGGCGCCGAACTTCTTCAGGATCGCGCCGACCAGTGGGAACTTCTCCAGGTGGTCGCCGGTGACGAAGCTGAGGTTGTCGACATGGGCGAACATGACAAAGCCGTCGCCCCAGCTGTGGTGCTTGGCGGCGATGATGCAGGGCCCTGAGGGCAGGTTTTCCTGGCCCTTCACCTGAACCTTGACGCCCGCCAGAGCGTCCAGCGCCCACAGCATCCGACGACTATAGAGCCGCAGGGTGAAGGTCACGGCCTCACGACCTGGCGCCAGCGCCGCGAAGGCGGCCGACAGGCCATAGAAGATCGATAGAACCCAGTAGTAGGCGTTGAACAGAACGCTGCGCATCGAAGGGTGTCCTTTCATCGCGCGAACAGCACGGCCTGGACGGCCGCAGTCATCAGCGGGGCATGGACCGAGAGGGCGTCGTCGCCCAGGCGCCCATAGGCCTTGTTCTGGGCGGTCTGGGTGATCACGCCGATGGCCATGGCGGCCAGCACGCGCGGGTCGCCCGGCGGCAGCTCGGCGTTGATCATCGCGCGCTTGATCAGGTCCTCGACCAGGGTGACCGGATCGCGGCCGTCTTCCTGGTAGTAGGGCAGGAAATGGTGCAGTTGCAGCAGGTGAAACGAGAACAGCAGCCAGTCCTCGTCGGCCACCGCGCAATAGGCCTTCACCAGCGCCGCAGCCTTGGCCTTGATGCCGCTGGCGGCGGCGGCCTCGTCGGCGATCAGGGCCGAGAGGCGCCGGTGGCAGTCCATGAACAGGCCTAGCGCCAGGGCGTCCTTGCTCTTCCAGTGGCGGTAGATCGCGCCTTCGGACACGCCGGCCCGGGCGGCGATGGTCTTGGTGGTCGCCGCGTCGACGCCCTCGGTGACGAAGGCCTCCAGCGCGGCGCGTTCGATCCGGGGTTTCGCGCTCATGGGACGAGCATCGCAGACGGCGTTCTGAATGCAAGTGAGTACTCACTTACATTTCCGTGATTGACCGTGACCGACGAGGCGGCGACACACGGCCATGGTCCAGACGGTTCTTGTGTATTCGATGGGCGAGGTGATCGGCGATGGCCTGATCAAGCTGCCCTTCATCGCCGGCCTGCGCGCGGCGTTTCCCGGCGCGCGGATCAGCTGGTGCGCCGCCAAGGGTGAAACCGTCTATACCGGGCCGCTGAAGGCTGTCGTGGCCGGCCATGTCGACGAGGTGATCCTGGAGGGCGCCAACGGCGCCGCCGCGCTGGACAGTCTGCCGTGGTCGAGGCCGTTTGGCGGGCGCAATTTCGACCTCGTCATCGACACTCAGGAGAACCTCCGCCGCAGCGGGGTCGCCCGTCGCGCCGCCGCAGACCGCTTCGTTTCGGCCGCGCATCAGGCGCGGAGCCAGGACTGGCCGGTCGCGGTGACGGACCGCCTGGCGCGGCTGCTCGCCCTGGCGACAGACGGGCAGGGCGCGCCCAGGCCCCTAGCGCTGACCCATCCCGACGCGCTGAAAGCCGCAGAGCTACTGTTGCCGGCCGGCCCGACCTATGTCGGCCTGGCGCCCGGCGCGGGCGGGCAGGACAAGCGCTGGCCGCTCGATCGCTATCTGGAGCTGGCGCGCCGCGTGCTGGCCAAGGGCTGGACTCCGGTCTTTCTGTTCGGCCCCGACGAAGCCGAAGATGCGGCGATCGCCGCGCGTGAGGTTCCGCAGGCGCTGCAGCCCGAGCGCAACCGCACAGACGGTCTGTCCGTGAAAGGGCCGCTGCTGGTCATCGCCCTGGCCGGACGCATGGCCGCCGGGGTCGCCAATGACGCGGGGCCGGGGCACATGCTGGCCGCCGGTGGCGCGCCCTTGCTCTCGCTTCAGCAGGACCGTCGCAAGGCGGTGAAGTTCCGCCCCGCCGCCCAGCAGCTTGAGATGCTGGTCGCAGAGGACTACGGAAGCGGCATGGGCGCTCTGCCGGTCGACGCGGTCTGGCAAGCGCTCGAAAAGCTGGTTTCCGGAGCGTCCTGAATGTCCATCCTCGCGCCGATCTCGGCGGGCGAACTGGTCGACAAGATCACCATCCTGCGCGTCAAGGCTCAGCGCATCGGCGATCCGGCCAAGGAGGCCAATGTCCGCAAGGAGCTGGCGCTGCTGGAGGCGACGGCCCGCGAGCACCTGCCGGAAAACGCTGAGATCGCCCGGCTCACCGAAGAGCTGACCATCGTCAACGCCGCGCTATGGGACATCGAGGACGGCAAGCGCGACTGCGAGCGTCGGCAGGACTTCGGGCCCGACTTCGTGGCCCTGGCGCGCCGGGTCTATATCGACAACGACAAGCGCGCCGCCATCAAGCGCGCCATCAACGAAGCCGCCGGGTCTGAGATCGTCGAGGAAAAGAGCTACAAGCCCTATCTCGGCGCCTCCGAAAAATGACGCAACTCGTTCGCGACGCTGGGGAAATGCTCGCCGGGATGACGCCGGAGCTGAAGTCCGGCCAGTATGTCTTCTGCGCCGCAGGCGACCGGGATTGGACGCTTCTGCAGCCGCTGGCGATGTTCCGCGAGGCGGAAGGCGTCAGCCTAATCCTGGAGCTCGGCGCGGCGGAGGCTGCAGGCTTTCCGATCGAGGCGCCGATGGCCCTGATTACCCTAAACGTCTATTCGGCCCTCGATGGCGTGGGCCTGACCGCCGCCGTATCCGGTGCGCTCGCCAAGGC
>NCDQ01000703.1 GCA_002280275.1 Caulobacter vibrioides
GCGACGTCATCACGCGATACGATTTCGCGGGCTCGGGCCAGTTCATCTCACCCGCCATCGAGAAGCTCCTGGGTTACACCGTCGAGGAGACTGCGGGCCTGACTGTGCCCTCAGTGCTGCATCCGGATGATCGCCCCCACGTCATGGCGGTTTTTGCGGCGATGTCGCAGGGGCTGGACCAGAGCACGCTTCAGCATCGCTCACGCCACAAGGCCGGCCACTACATCTGGGTGGAATCCAACCTGCAGCTGGTGCGCGACGAGTCCGGCGCGCCGCAGGAAATCGTCTCGGTGTCGCGCGACATTTCCGACCGCAAGGCGCTCGAGGCGGCGATGGAACTGGCCCGCGCCGAAGCCGAGGCGGCTGCGGCGGTGAAGGCCGAGTTCCTGTCGAACATGAGCCACGAGCTGCGCACGCCGCTGACGGCCGTGCTGGGCTTCTCGCGCCTGATCGAGAATCAACCCGAACTGTCGCCAGCCACGCGGCGCTTCGTGGATCGGGTCTCCAACGCCGGCAAGGCGCTGCTGTCGACGGTCAACGACATTCTGGACTTCTCCAAGCTCGAGGCCGGTCAGGTCGAGATCGTCGTCGCCCCCAGCAATCCGCGTCAGGTCCTGGAAGACGCCATGGACCTCTTCTCGGGTCAGGCCCAGGAAAAGGGTCTGGATCTCGTGATGACCGGCCTGGATCAGCTGCCGGCGGGACTGGCCCTGGCCCCCGACCGCATCCGCCAGATCCTGCTCAACCTGATCGGCAACGCCGTGAAGTTCACCGACAGCGGTCGGGTCGAGCTGAACGCCAAGTGGACGGCCAGGACCCGCCGCCTTCGCGTCTCGATCACCGACAGCGGCGCGGGCATTCCCGCCGATCGTCTGGACCAGCTGTTCAAGCGGTTCTCGCAGGTCGACGGCTCCTCCACGCGCCGACATGGCGGAACGGGGCTGGGCCTGGCGATCTGCAAGGGCCTGGTCGACGCCATGGGCGGCCAGATCGGGGTCTCCAGCCAGCCCGGCCAAGGGTCCTGCTTCTGGTTCGAGATCCCGGCCGACAAG
>NCDQ01000704.1 GCA_002280275.1 Caulobacter vibrioides
TTGTCGACGTTCAAGGCCGCCGTATCGGAGGGCGAAAGATCGCTGGCCACCAACACGGTCGGCGCATCAGGCAAGCCGGAAAGGGCGTCGCTCTTGAGCGTGGGTTCCAGCACAGTCAGCACACGGCGACCGACGTCGTGGAGATCCGCCGCCCGAGCCGCGAGCACCGGGTTGCCCAGCGCGGCCAGACCGGCGGCGATCCGGTCTATCGCCGCGTTCCATGCCCACGCGGGCCCATGGCCCTCGACCATCAACTGACAGGCCAGGGTAATAAGATCGGTATCGTTCAGCAGTTCCGACTGGGCGCGGAAGATGCCCGCCTCAGACTCCCCGACGCGCCGCGCCGTGTCGTCCGCGAGCGCTCGAAGTTGAAAGCGCGTGGTGGTCAGGGCGGCGTCCAGCATCGCCCCCCCTTCGGTCAGGGCGACTGGCCGATCCGGAACCTCCGTCTCGCCAGCCGACACTTTTCTGAGCGTGCCGATCGCAAGGCCCGGCGAGGCCGCGACACCGGCGATATAGGCCGGACGTCCCGGCGGGCTCCAGTCGGGCGTCCGCTCGGCAGCCCGTTCCGACGCCCTCGTGGCGTCGGCCTGCTCTTGGGATGACAGACCGTCCATCACACGCTTCAGAGCCTGGAGCGCAGCATCTGCGTCGGATCCCGCCGCGGAGACGACGACGGACTCGCCCTGTTTCAACCCCAGTTGCAGAAGCGATATCAGAGACTTTGCGTCTCCAACCTCGGCGTCTCGCCGGACCCTTATCTGCGCGGCGAAACCACGTGCGGCCTCAACCCATCGGGATGCGGGACGGGCGTGCAAGCCCGACGGATAGGCCACGATCCAGTCGAACTTGACGGCCAGATCGCCAAGAGGCGCACCCTGAGCGACGGGGACGCCGTCGTCTTGCAGGGCGGCGACGATGTCTGACCGCTCGTCCGTCACGAACAGCCGCGCCAGACGGTCTTCGTCCTGCAGCAACCGCGTCAACCGGCGCAGAATGTCCAGATGGGCGTCGGATTGGGCGGCGATCGCCACAACCATCCGAGCCGTC
>NCDQ01000004.1 GCA_002280275.1 Caulobacter vibrioides
AAAATTGCGCCTTCATATCCCTCACGGCCCGTTTCGGCGGCGATTTGAGCCCGATCAAGGCCCGCGCCGCGCCGACATGCACATTACGACTGTCGATAAGGTTCTGCGCAATCGACTTTGCTCAAAATGAGTCGCGCGTCGACGCCCAGCCCTCCCGATTGTCGGTCCGGAGGCTGCATACGCGCATCGCCAGCCCTTGCCAAGCGCCAGAGCCCACGCGCTGAGCATGGGGATGGCCGGTTACCCCCGCCGCGAGGGGGTCCAGTCGCGAATCCCTCTCAGAAACCCCCGAATCCGGCGTCCGGATCATTACGTATCATTCATCGATAGGTACCTTGCACCGCTCAGTACCTGGCGGTAGAAGAGAGCATCAACGGAGGCAAGGACGCCGTGCCGGAAACAATTGAAATCCAACTGAAGAAAGGCGTGCTGGCGCTCTGTGTGCTGGCCCTGCTCTCGCACGCCGACAGCTACGCCTACGAGATCGCCAGCAGGCTCACGAAGGACATCGATATGGGGGAAGGGACAATCTATCCGCTGATGCGCCGCATGCAGTCGGATGGCCTGGTCGAGACCTATCTGGTGGAAAGCCAGAGCGGCCCGCCGCGCAAATACTACCGCCTCACCGCCGCCGGGCGTCAAAGCCTGGAGCAGCAGAAGGCCGAATGGACCGCGTTCGCCAACGCGGTGAACGACATCGTGGGAGCCGCCGCATGACCCGCGCCGAGTTCATCACCCGCCTGCGCCGGGGCCTGTCGGGCCTGCCGGCCACCACGATCGCCGACATCGTCGCCGATCACGAGGCCCACTTCGCCGACGCCCAGGCTGCGGGCCGTCCCGAGGCCGAGGTCGCCGCCGCCCTGGGCGATCCCGATCGTCTGGCCCGCGAACTGCGCGCCGAGGCCGGTCTCAAGCAATGGGAGGAGAAAAAGACTCCGTCCAACGCCATGGGGGCGATCATCGCCCTGATCGGCCTTGGGGCCATCGACGTGATGTTCCTGCTGCCCTTGCTGATGGGCGTGCTGGGCACGCTGTTTGGCTTCCTGGTGGCCGTGGTGACGGTCTTCTTCCTCGGCGGCTTCATCTTCGCTGCGGGCCCGCTGGCGGCGCCGCCAGGAGGCGCGATCACCGCCTTCCTGACGGGCATCGGCCTGATGGCGTCGGCCACCTTCGTCGGCTCGCTGCTGACGCTGGCGACGGTCGGGGTCTTCAACGCGGTCGTCTGGTACGCCCGTCTGCACTTCCGGCTTCTGAAGCCGGCCATGGAACAAGCTTGAGCGGAGAGGAGGGGACCATGATGATCCGCAATACGCTCATCGTCGCCGGGGCGAGCTTCGCCCTCGCGGTCGGTTGCTTCGCTGGGGTGGCGGCCATCGCCGGCCCTGAACTGATGAAGAACGGCTGGGCGATCCCGTTCGGCGATAACGCCACAGTGACCATCACCGACGACAATGGCCGGGTGGTCCGCACCGTCCGCCATGTCGGGGCTGGCGGCGCACCGTCGCCGATCGTCGATCGCACCCTGCCTTGGACGGGCAAGGACACGCTGACCATCGACCTCCCGGTCAACGTTGTGTTCGTCCAGGGCGCCGAGGCCAAGATCGTCGTCTCCGGACCCCAGCCCTATGTCGATCGCCTGAAGATCAACGGCGGCCGCATCAGCCTGGACGACGTCAACCTCGCCGAGCGCGCCGTGGTGACGCTTGGCCCCGACGGGCTGCAGGTGCGCCACGACCGCAACCGGATGAAGATCACGGTCGTGGCGCCCGACGTCACCCGCTTCGAGGTGCGCGGCTCCGGCGATCTCGATATCCGCCGCTACGAGCACCCGGCCCTGGGGCTGGACATCTCCGGCAGCGGCGACGTTGAGGCTGAGGGCAAGGTCGAGACGGTCACGCTCGACAACTCCGGCTCGGGCTACGCCGACCTGGCCGCCCTGAAGGCCAAGGACGCCACCATCGACGTCTCGGGCAGCGGCGGCGGCGCGGTCTTCGCCACGGACAAGGCCAAGATCGACATCTCCGGCAGCGGCGACGTCGAACTGCGCACCGAGCCCAAGCTGGTGACCAGCGAGATCACGGGCTCGGGAGATATCCGCCGCGAGTACTGATCTCCAGCAAGCGCGGAAACCTCGCCCTTCGACAAGCTCAGGGTGAGGTTTCCGAATGGGCCGAAGCGGAAAGTCGTCCTCATCCTGAGCTTGTCGAAGGAAGAGGACGCCTCCACGGCGGCGGACCGAGGCCCTCACGGCCTTGCGACAAAAGGGGCGGGGTGACGAGCGCGTTCGGAAGTCCTACCTGTAGGCTATGAACGCTCCGATCCCCGCCTCTTCTCTTTCGATCCTGGACGCCGCCGGCGTCGATCCCGACCGCGCCCGTTCGATCCTGGGCGAGGCCCTGGCCGGCGCCGATGACGGCGAGCTTTTCCTCGAGCGCTCCGAGAGCGAGGCCTTCGTCTTCGACGACGGACGCCTCAAGAGCGCCTCCTATGATTCGGGCGAGGGCTTTGGCCTGCGCGTGGTGGCCGGCGAAACGGCCGGCTACGCCCACGCCGCCGAGATTTCCGAGGCCGCGATCCGCCGCGCCGCCGATTCGGCCAGCCTGGCCAAGCGCGGCCACGCCGGCGTCTCCGCCGAAGGTCCCCGCGCCACCAACGAAAAGCTCTATGGCGAGGACAATCCAGTCAGCGCGCCGGACTTCTCCGACAAGGTCGCCCTACTGCAAGAGATCGACGCCTTCGCCCGCGCCCGCGATCCGCGCGTCGTGCAGGTGATGGCCTCGATGGCCGGCGAACGCCGGATCGTCGAGATCCTCCGCGCCGACGGCCGGCTGATCCGTGACGTGCGCCCGCTGGTGCGCGTCAACGTCCAGGTCACCGTCGAGAAGGACGGCCGTCGCGAGAGCGGCTCGTCGGGCGCGGGCGGCCGCGCCGGCTTCGCCGCCTGGATCAGCCCCGACAAGTGGCAGGACCAGGTCGACGAAGCCCTGCGCATGGCGCTGGTGAACCTGGACGCCGTCGCCTGCCCGGCCGGCGAGATGGACGTGGTCCTGGGCCCGGGCTGGAACGGCGTACTGCTGCACGAGGCCGTGGGCCATGGCCTGGAAGGCGACTTCAACCGCAAGGGCATCAGCGCCTTCTCGGGCCGGATCGGCGAGCGCGTGGCCGCGCCGGGCGTGACCGTCTTCGACGACGGCTCGATCGCAGGCCGCCGCGGTTCGCTGACCGTCGACGACGAAGGCACGCCCACCGAACGCACCATCCTGATCGAGGACGGCATCCTCGTCGGCTACATGCACGACCGGATGAGCGCGCGTCTGATGGGCATGAAGGCCACCGGCAACGGCCGTCGCCAGTCCTACGCCCACATGCCCATGCCGCGCATGACCAACACCGGCATGCTGGCCGGAAACGATGATCCCCAGGAGATGATCGCCTCGCTGAAGCGCGGCCTCTACTGCGCCAATTTCGGCGGCGGTCAGGTCGACATCACCAACGGCAAGTTCGTCTTCCAATGCACCGAGGCCTATCTGGTCGAGGACGGCAAGATCACCGCCCCGGTCAAGGGCGCCACCCTGATCGGCGATGGGCCGTCGGCGCTGACGCGCGTGACGATGATCGGCAACGACTTCGACTTCGATCCCGGCATCGGCGTCTGCGGCAAGTCCGGCCAGGGCGTGCCCGTGGGCGTGGGCCAACCGTCGCTGAAGATCACCGGCCTGACCGTTGGCGGGACGGCGGTTTAGGAGCTCCGAAAGCGCCCTACAGCCGCCGCTCCAGATAGGTCACCGTCTTCTTCCCGCCGTGGATCTCGGCCGTCCCCACCGGGACAAAGCCGAGCGCGGCGTGGAAGGCGTCCGAGGCGGGATTGGGCGGGTCGGAATTGACCTCGCAGACGATCCGCTCGTGCCCCGCGGCCTTGGCTGCGGCGAAGAGGTCGTAATAGAGCGCCTTGGCCAGCCCCCTGCCCCGCGCGCTGTCGGCCACCACGACGCGGTCCACATAGACAAACGCCGGATAGCGCGCGCGGAACCACAGGAAGTTGGGGCTGTCGTAGTCGGCGTCCTGGTCAAAGGTCAGTAGCAGGGCGTCGGCCACGCCGACACGGCGCGCCAGGAAGGCCTGCGCGACCAAGTGCGCCAGCCGCGCGGGCTCCAGCCAGGACAGTTCAACGGCGTGGGCGTTGTTCAGCGCCAGCAGCGCCGACCCGTCAGGCGTGTCGAGATCGGCAATGTTCAGGGGTGTCGAAAGTGAGCTCACAGCCCCTCCTCGCGCGTCCGTCCAAGAGCGATCCACAGCCGCGCCGCGCCACCTTGCGAAGGTTTAATCCACCTGTCCGGCTTGTAACTTTCCTCAACGGCAGCCGAGAGGCACCGTCGAACTCAGGACGCCATTGTCCTGCCCCTTCGGGGTGGGAGCGGAAGCGGTCCCCGCGGTTTGAGCCACCGCGAGGACCGTCCCACCCGAAGGTGAGACGTGGTCCCCTCCACGTCTCCGCGAGGGGCCCCGGATCGTCGCCGGGGCCCCTCTTTTGCCTAGGACGCCCCGATTTAAGCCTTCTTGGGCGCGCCGACGTCGTCGGCCCCGTGCGACCACTTCTTGAGAACCGGCGACAGCAACAGGAAGCCGATCCCGATCAACACCGACACCAGGCCGATGATGTTGAAGATCTTCAGCGACGCGGCCAGCGCCGCGCCGGGGTCCAGCACCTGGCCACCGACCGTTTCGGTCGCCGCCAGGCCGGCGATCTTGCCGCCGACCCACTGGGCGATGGCCACGGCCATGAACCAGACGGCCATCATGAACGACACCACCGAGGCGGGCGACAGCTTGGTCATCTGCGACAGGCCGACCGGCGACATGCACAGCTCGCCGGTGGTGTGCAGCATGTACATCAGCACCAGGAAGATCAGCGGCAGCTTGAACGCGCCGTCCGCGAAGGTGGAGCCCCACTGCAGCAGCAGGAAGCCCGCGCCGACCTGGATCAGGGCCAGACCGAACTTGATCACCGGGTTCGGATCCTTGCCGCGCGCGCCCAGGAAGGTCCAGACCGCCGCGAACACGGGCGCGAAGATCAGGATCCAGCCGGCGTTCAGCGCCTGGGTCTGGGGCGCGTTGAAGCTGGTGTTCACCCAGAAGGTCGAGGCCGCATCGATCCCGGCCTTGGCCAGTTGATCCTGGGTGGCCAGGGTCACCGCGCCGTTGAACAGCCGGACCGGCTCGCGGACCAGATCCAGTTGGACATTGGTGGCGGCGAACAGGCTGAGCGACGAGCCGGCCTGTTCGAACAGGGTCCAGAACACCACCGCGCCGAAGATCAGGAACACCGCCAGCGCCAGGCGCTCACGCTCTTCCTTGGCGCACTTGGTGAACATGAACCAGCCGATGTAGCCCAGCGAGGCCAGGATGCCGATGTTGAGCGCGACGCCGACGATGGCGTTGAACTGGACGAGGAAGAAGATCCCCACCAGGCCCAGCAGCGACAGGCCGTAGATGGCCAGTTCGCGATTGATCGGACCGGCGACCTTCTCCTTCAGCACCTTGGGCTCCGGCGGTTCGGCCTTGCCGTCCAGCCAGGGCTTGCCCAGCACGAAGACGATGAAGCCGGCCAGCATGCCGATCCCGGCGAGGCCAAAGCCCGCCCACCAGCCGACATTGACGCCCAGCAGGCCGCAAAGGATCGAGGCCCAGAACGAGCCAAGATTGATGCCGTAGTAGTAGAGGGTGAAACCCGGATCCCGACGCGGGTCGCCCTGGGGATAGAGCTGGCCGACGATGGTCGAGATGTTCGGCTTCAGGAAGCCGACGCCCAGAATGATCAGCGACAGCGAGAACCAGAAGATGTTCAGGTACAGCGGGTCGCGGCCCGCGACGTCCAGCTTGTAGTCCGACTTGGGCAGAACGGCGGGCAGCGGCGCGTTGGCGGGCAGGCCCTTGATCTCGAAGTCGCCGACCTTGGTGGCGGCGATCTCATAGGCCTTGCCGTCGACCACCAGCTTGGCCTCGCGGTTCTGACCGCGGCCCTCAGCCTGGAATTCGTAGGTGGCGCCCTGATAGGTCAGGGTCTGGACAGCGGGCTTGCCTTCGACCGCCATGGCCAGGTGGCCGGCGACCAAGAGGACGGCGCCGAACGCAACGGCCTTGCGCGTACCCAGCCACTTGTCGGCCAGGAAGCCGCCCAGCAGCGGCACCAGATAGACCAGCGCTGTGTAGGACCCGTAGTGCCCCGACGCCGTCTTCGGATCGAACAGGAAGTGCTGCGTGAGGTAGAAGATCAGGATCGCGCGCATGCCGTAGTAGGAGAAGCGCTCCCACATCTCGGCCAGGAAACAGATGATCAGGCCGCGCGGATGGCCTTTGAGCAATTGGACAAGGACCGGGATGCCGGTCACGAGCGTGACCAGAATACCCACGGCGATAACGATGTTCATACGCTAGCCTTGAAACGTGACGAGAGGCGGAAACAGACCCCCCATATGGTCAAATCGTCCCCGCCGGCCCCAATTTGGCGGCGAGAAGACCACGCGAGAGACGGTTTCACAAGCAACGGCTTGCGCCGGGCGATCCAAACGCCTTGCAAGACCTGAAGCTTGGCTGGCCTCTGGCGCGTTTAGGGCGTGATCCGAACGCGGATGGGAGCCCCAGACCATGAAGACGCCCAACGAAACCCACCCCATCAGCCTGACGCCCGCGCCCGGCGTTGTCCGTGTCCTTTTCGAGGGCCATGAGATCGCCGACAGCGACGACGTCCTGGTTTTGCAGGAAGCCAACTACCCGCCGGTCTACTACCTCCCGCGCGTTCATGTCCGGACGGCGTTCCTGCGCAAGACCGACAAGACCACCCATTGCCCTTACAAGGGCCAAGCCTCGTACTTCACGATCTATCGGGATCGGCAGGTGATCGAGGATGCGGTGTGGTCCTATGAGGCGCCCTACCCGGCCCTCAGCCCGATCGCCGGGCGTCTGGCCTTCTATCCCGAGCATGTCGAGTTTCAGCTCGGCGACCTGACGCCCGCCCAGACCGAGATCCTCGATGTCGGGGAGGTGATCCGCCACACCGACAGCGGCTCGGGGAACAGCCAGGCCGACCATTGGCCGCCCAATGTCGCCATGCCCGATCCCGAGCGCGAAGAACGCGATGTGGACCAGCCCTACCGCGACATTGGGTCCCCTTGATCGAAACCCCGAATTAAGGCGCTTTTAACCCTTAGGAGCGCGACCATCGCTCCAGCGTCCGTCAGAGACGCCCGGAGGAAACCATGGCCTATGTCTCCTACGATGAGGCTGTTCACGCGATCGCACGCCGTCCGCAGCGGCGGTTAGCCTGGGGCAGGCTGTTTGCGCTGGCCGCGACGGTCGGACTTTGGGTGGGACTGGCCGCGGCGGTCCGCGCCATTTTTTGACCCAACCCAGCGTCCCTCAGTAGGCGCAGTCGGTGAAGACGCGGTCGATGTCGCCGCCCCAAGCGCCATTGTAGAGCGACAGCAGCTTTTCGGCCGGAGTGATCCCGCTGTCGGCGATCTGCTCCAGCTCGCCCAGATAGATGGTCTCGTCCAGGAAGCCGCCGTTCAGAAGGGCGCGATTCTTCAGGCCTGACTTGGCGATGGCGACGAAGTCCTTGGCCACGTCCTGCGCGGTGCGACCGGCGACCTTGGCCTTGAGGCCAAGCTTGGGCACGTCGCGACGCAGGCCCTCGCGGTCCTCCAACGTCCAGTCCTTGCAGAGGTCCCAGGCGGCGGCGAGTGCGGCGTCATCATAGAAGACGCCCGTCCACAGCGCCGGCAGGGCGCAAAGACGGCTCCAGGGGCCGGCGTCGGCGCCACGCATCTCCAGATAGGTCTTGAGGCGCACTTCGGGGAAGGCCGTGGTCGTGTGGTCGGCCCAGTCCTTCATCGTGGCGATCTCGCCCGGCAGCTCGGGCAGCTTGCCCTCGATGAAGTCGCGGAACGACCGGCCGGCGACGTCGATGTACTTGTCGCCGCGTTTGACGAAGTACATCGGCACGTCCAGCGCGTAGCGGGCGTAGCGCTCGAAATCGAAGCCGTCCTCGAACACGAAATCCAGCAGGCCCGTGCGGTTGGGATCGGTGTCGGTCCAGACATTGGCCCGGGCCGAAAGGAAGCCGTTGGGCTTGCCTTCCGTGAACGGAGAATTGGCGAACAGGGCCGTGGCGATCGGCTGCAGGGCCAGGCTCATGCGGAACTTGGCGACCATGTCGGCTTCGCTGGAGAAGTCGAGATTCGCCTGCACCGTGCAGGTGCGCAGCATCATGTCGAGGCCCAGATTGCCGACCTTGGGCATGTAGTTGCGCATGATCACGTAACGCCCCTTGGGCATCACCGGGACCTGCGCGCGCGTCCATTTCGGCGAGAAGCCCAGACCCGTGAAACCCAGGCCCAGCTCGTCGGCGACGGTTTTGACCTCGTCGAGATGCTGGCCGGTCTCCTCGCAGATCTCGTGCATGGTCGACAGCGGCGCGCCGGACAGTTCGAACTGGCCGCCGGGCTCGAGGCTGACATTGGCCCCGTTGCGCTCCAGGCCGATGATGACCTCGCCCTCCATGACGGGCGTCCAGCCAAAGCGCTGGAGGCCGGTCAGCAGGGCGTGCACGCCCTTGTCGCCCTCGTAGGGCACGGGCTCATGCGAGCCGAGGTAGAAGCCGAACTTCTCGTGCTCGGCCCCCACGCGGAAGGCCGCCTTGGGCTTGGAGCCCTTGGCGAAATACTCAGTCAGGTCGGCGAGCGTCAGCTGACGCTCCTGAACGCTGCTAGCGATATCGGCCATGCAAGCCGTCCCTCCCCAGGGTGTTGCGGTGCTGCGGGAGGAGAGGGCCCATGCTCTCCGCCGACGGCGATACTACTCGGTCACGCCCAGTTGGGCGTTTTCTTTGCGAACCTCAAGGGGCGCCCCTGAGCTTATCTGCGTGCTACCGCCAATCCCCGGCCGCAGCCTGCCAGAGAGTCATGGCCGAAATGGCCGCCGTGTCGGCGCGCAGGATGCGAGGGCCCAACGACACTGGCGTGACAAACGAAAGTCCCCGCAAACGCTCGCGCTCCTCCGGCGCGAAGCCGCCTTCGGGACCGATCAGGATCGCGGCCGGATCACCGGTTCCCGCCAGGGCCTCGATCGCGGGCCTGGCGTCACCGCCCTCGTCGCAGAAGACGAGGCGCCGAGCCGGGTCCCAGCCGTCCAGAATCTTGTCCAGCTTCTCGGGGTCGGCGACCTCGGGCACGTCCAGGCGGCCGGTTTGCTCAGCGGCCTCCATGGCGATGGCGTCCAGGCGCCCCAGCTTGACGAAATCGACATTCGTCCGCCGCGTGATGGTCAGGCGCACCCGACGCGCGCCAAGCTCAGCGGCCTTCTCGACGATGGTCTCGACCCGGCCGCGCTTGACCATGGCGATGATGAGGTCGAGATCGGGGCCCAGATGCATCTGCCGGGTCTGTTCCTCGGCCTTTAGTAGGCAACCGCGCTTGGTGGCCTCGACGATGGTCGCACGCCACTCGCCGTCGCGGCCGTTGAACAGCAAAAGCTCGGCGCCGACGGACAGGCGCATCACCGAGGTCAGGTAGCGCGACTGGTCGACGGTCGGGACGACGCCGGCCCCGGCGGAAAGGTCGTTGGGAACGAACAGACGGATCATGTCGCCCTTCTAACGCAACTCGAGCGCCTGAGGCGAAAGTGTAAAGCGGTTTCGCCGCCCGAAGGCGCGACAAACAGGGATTTTCGGGGGGTAGGCTCGCCAGATGAGCAAGTCCGATGACTACGAGACCGAACTCGTCCAACTGCAGCTGGCGCTGATCGCCCTGCAGAAAAAGGCCATCAAGGACGGCGACAAGATCCTCAAGGGGGTCGCCAAGCCTGATTCTGAAGTGATCTTCCCGTTCGAGGTCAGCGCGCTGGAGGACGGGCGGCTGGCGCGGTAGCGCGCCCCCTCCGTCTCGGCGCTGCGCGCCGATCCACCTCCCCCGCGATGCGGGTGAGGAGGAAGCGGTCCCCTCCTGCCCCGCTTGCGGGGGAGGTGGCGCGCAGCGCAGCCGCGTGACGGAGGGGGCGTTCTAGGCCTTCCTCTTCCGCGCCTTCCGTTCCGCCGCGATCTCGGCGTTGCGCGCGACGCAGTGGCGGACGATGTCTTCCACCAGATCCGGCGGCAGCGGCGCTTGTGGCTGAAACCGGATCGTGCCCTTGGCGGTCTCGAAGCCGGCCAGACGATCGGCGAACACGTCCATCACCGCGCCGGGATAGAAGGCGCAATGCTTCGCCGCCGCGCCGAAGTGGACGAGATTGCCGTTCAGCTTGAAGGTCGGCAGGCCGTAGCTGATCGCCTCGACCGCCTCGGGGGCGGCCGCGCGGATCTGGCCGCGAAGAGTCTCCAAGGCCGCGCGCTGTTCGGCGGGCAGCTTGGCGAGGTAGTCGCCAACAGATGCGGCGGGGGGCTTCATCATCGGTCGTTTCTCCCCAGAATGAACCCAGGACGTTTCGCGCGCGCCGTACCCGACATCATAACCCTCGATACAACTGTAGCCAGGGCGAAACGGGCGCCGGCGGACCGTCGGAGCTTCACAACCGCACGTCGGCGTGATGCTGTAGCGCCAAAGAGGGAGCCCCAGCGTGACCACCGCCAAGCCGACACCGGCCCTGATCCGCCTGGCCATCGGCCTGGCCCAGGGGATCGCGCTGTTCCTTCTGCAGAAGGCCGACGAGTCCAAGGCCTGGCCCGCGACACAGCCGATGCTCTACGCGCCGCTGCTGGTCTGCGTGCTGATGGTCCCGCTGCTGCCCTTGGCCGCCCTGTCGGCGATGCGTCGACGGAGCCTGCTGGCCTGGTGCGCGGTCGCCACCGCCGTCACGGCGATCCTGGCCGTCCACGCCGCCTGGGTCGGGTTCGCGCCCGATCGCGTCGGGGCGGGCCCGCTGTCGCCGCCGCTGTTCCTGGCGACGGCGGTGATGCTGTTCATCGCTCACCACCTGGTCCAGCCCGCAGACGCGGCCGGCAAGCCCGTCGCGCCCTATACGGACTATTTCGACCTGACCTGGACCAACGGCGTGCGGTTGGCGCTGTCCCTGGCCTTCACCGGCGCCTTCTGGCTGCTGCTGTTCCTGGCGGCCGCCCTCTTCAAGCTGATCGGGATCGAGGCCATCGGCAAGCTGATCGGCGAGACCGCCTTCGCCTTCCCGGCCACCGGCCTGATGTTCGCCGCCGCCGTCCACATGGCCGTGCAACTGACAGAGGCGCGCGCGGGCCTGGTGCGCGGCGCCCTGACGGTCGGTTTGACCCTGCTGGGCTGGCTGTTGCCGCTGATGGTGCTGATCGGCGGCGGTTTCTTGGCCACCCTGCCCTTCACGGGCCTGGCGCCGCTGTGGGGCACCAAGGCCGCCACCGCCCTGCTTCTGGCCGCCGCCGCCGCGCTGATCCTGCTGATCAACGCCGCCTATCAGGACGGCGAAGAGCCGCCCCACCTGATCCCGCGCCTCGCCGCGCGGATCGCGGGCCTGTTGCTGATCCCGATCGTCATCCTGGCCGGCTACGCCCTGTGGCTGCGGATCGACCAGTACGGCCTGACGCCCGAGCGGGTCATCGCCGGCGTCTTCCTGCTGGTCGCCGTCGGCTTCACGATCGGCTACGCGCTCGCCGCCCTGAAGCCCGCCCCCTGGATGAAGCCGCTGGAGCGGACTAATCCGATCATGGCCGCCGTGTGCGTGCTGCTGCTGATCGCCCTGTTCACCCCGATCGCCGATCCGGCGCGGTTGTCGGTGAACAGCCAGGTCAAGCGGCTGGAGGACGGCAAGGTCGCGGCGGACAAGTTCGACTTCCAGTTCCTGCGGTTTGACGCGGGGCGCTATGGGCGAGACGCTCTGGACCGCCTGAAGACGGATCCTAACGGCGAGATCGCTAAGCGCGCCCGCGAGGCCGCCGCCAGCACGGAAAAGCGCGTCGCGGCGGAGGAGGCGCGGCCGAACTTCAAGGCCATGGCCGTCTATCCGGCGGGCAAGGCGCTGCCCCAGAGCTTCGTCGAGCAGGACTGGTCGAAACCCTCGGGCTCGAACTGCACCTTCACCGCCATGCAGTGCCCGGCCCTGGTCACCGATGTGGACGCCGACGGCAAGGACGAGGTTCTGCTGGCCGAGGGCGACCGCCTCAAGGTCTTCTCCGAAGGCGCGGACCGCGTCTGGTCCCTGACCGCGATCGCTGCGGCGGGCTGCGAGAGCTACGACCTGGAGGCCTGGATGAAGGCCGGCGCGCCCAGCCTGAGCGAACCGGTCGCCCGCCGCGATCTGATCCTGGGCGGCCGACGCCTGGCGCTACAGCCGGCCAGCAAGGACTGCCAGGTCAGCGTTACGCCACCCCCGCGCTGATCGCGTTCAGCCGGGCATAGACCCCGCCCTTCGCGGTCAGTTCGGCGTGGCGGCCTTCCTCGACGACGCGGCCGCCCTGGAACACCAGGATCCGGTCGGCGCCGCGCACGGTCGACAGGCGGTGGGCGATGACGATCGTGGTGCGGCCCTCCATCAGCGCCTCGGCGGCCTCTTGGACGTGGCCTTCGGTCTCGACGTCCAGCGACGAGGTCGCCTCGTCCAGGACGAGGATCGGCGCGTCGGCCAGGAAGGCGCGGGCGATGGCCACCCTTTGCCGCTCGCCGCCCGACAGCTTGACACCCCGCTCGCCGACCAGGGTGTCGTAGCCCTTGGGCAGGCGCAGGATGAAGTCGTGGGCGCGGGCCTTGATGGCGGCGTCCTCGACCTCCTCGCGGGTGGCGTCCGGCTTGCCGTAGGCGATGTTCTCAAACAAGCTGCGGTGGAACAGGGCCGGGTCCTGCGGGACCACCGCGATGGCGCGGCGCAAGCTGGCCTGCTTCACCCGGGAAACGTCCTGGCCGTCGATGACCACCGCCCCGTCCTGCAGGTCGTGCAGGCGCTGGATCAGCTTGACGAAGGTCGACTTACCCGAGCCCGTCGGCCCGACCAGCGCCACCCGCTCGCCGGGGGCGATCTTGAGGGAGAAACCGTCGTACAGCGGCGCGCCGGCCGCCTTGTAGCGGAAGGTCACGTCCTTGAATTCGATCGCGCCGGGCCCTGACTGGAAGTCCGGAGCGTTCGGATCATCGGCGATCTGCGGCGCAAGCCGGGTCCAGGCGGCGACATCCTCGGTGTCGTCGAGGCCCTTCTGCAGCATGCGGATGTTTTCGCCGAGGTTCCGCAAGTACCCGCTCATCAGCATGAAGGCGGTGATGGCGAAGGCGACGTCGCCGGGGGTGGCGGTGCCCTGCGCCCAGCCCCAGACCATGGCCCCGGTCAGGCCGGCCTGCAGCACCACGAGCAGCAGGTTCTGGCCCAGCCACACATCGGTGAAGCGGTTCCAGGTGACCATCACCGCGTCGCGCCACTGCGCCGTGACCTGCGCCAGACGCTCGGCCTCGCGGGTTTCGGCCCCGAAGCTCTTCACCGTCGGGTTGGAGGTCACCGCATCGGCCAGGGCGCCGCCGATCTTGGAGTCCAGCGCGTTGGACTTCAGATTGCTGGGCCGCACATAGCGCTCGGTGATGACGAGGTTCACCGTCAGATAGGCCGCCACCACGACCAGCGAGATGATCCCCGCCAGCGGCTGGCGCACCAGCATGGCGATGGAGAGACCGATCAGCACGATCACGCCCGGCCCCAGCCAGATGGTCACCGCGTCGGTGACACTGTCATAGCCCCACATGGCGCGGGTCAGCTTGCGCACGGTCGCGCCGGCGAAGCTGTCGGCGTGCCAGTCCGACGAGAAGGCCTGGACCTTGGCGAAGCTCTCGTTGGTCATCTCCTCCATGTTCCGGGCCGCCAGCGGAATCCAGAACCGGTGGGCGATGTTGCGCACCACCGCGAAGGCGAAATAGACGCCGACAAAGATCGCCAGGGCCGACCAGGCCTGCCCATCGCCGCGCGGCTTGGTGGCCACGGTGTCGACGAGGTAGCCCGAGGCGTACGGCAGCGCCAGATCGAAGGCGACGGCCACCAGGGTCAGACCCACGCCCAGGCCAAACAGCACCGGCCGCCGCTTCCAGAACCGGGCGACAAAGCCCAGCACCTGGCGGTTGGACAGCGCGCGCTTCCTGGCGCCGGTCTCGTCTTCGTCCTCGAGGAAGTCGGTCATGCGCGGGGAGATAGGGCTTTTTGGCTCTCTCTCCCAGAGGGAGAGGGCTGGGGAGAGGGGTCAAGTCGGCCGACGGAGCGCAGTCATGCCGAAACCCCTCACCTCCCACCGCTTCGCGGCGGGCCCCTCCTCTCCCTATGGGAGAGGTTTTCCCTTCCTGCGCCCGCCGCCGAACGGCCGCCAGCGCAGGAACCAGCGGATCGCAGGCCCCACCACCGGCACGCGCAGCATGGGGCGCACCGCGTGGGGACGGGTCTTGAGGAAGCACAGGACCGCGCCGATCCAGAACACGGTGGTCGGCATGCCCGGCACCACCGCCCCGACCGCGCCCGTGGCCAGCAGCGCCCCGCCCAGGCCGTCCAGCACCCAGCGCTCGACGCGGGTGAGGCGGCGGCGGCGCGAACGGCGGTCCTGGACGGCGAAAGCCATGCGGCGATCCTCGCGCCCCGCAATCCCGCTGTCGAGAGGATTGAGAGCGGCTCGCAACATCTCGAACCCTTAAGCGAGACTTGGGCGGAGGGTCGCCTCGTGGGGCGCTACGGCTAGACGACGACGGATGCGCGGCCCAAACTTGGACGCCGAGGTCAGGCGGGCGACCAACCCAGTGTCTCCGGCCTTGGCGAACAGGCGCGCCGCAGCCGCCCAAAGGGCCGTGGTCACCGGATGCGGCAGAACGATCCCGGCCGCGCCGCCGGCCATCAGCAGGCTCCAGGCGCAAACGCGAAGAACAGCGCCGGAAAAGGATGACGGGGTCATGGCGAGGTCTCCTCAGGGTGTGACCAGACCTTCGCGCCGCGCACCAGATAAATCCAATTGATCGTTTTTCGCGGGCCGATCGATCTTCCCTATGGGACGAGCCCGCGCCCACGGGTTAAGCCTCGCCCCATGAGCGCCACCCAAAATCCCTCGGGCGTCCTGCCCGACGCCGCCCCCACCAACTGGGTCGACCGCCACGCGCCCGAGCGCCTGCGGCCGTGGCTGAAGCTGGGCCGCTTCGACCGGCCGGTGGGGATCTGGCTGTTGATGCTGCCGGGCTGGCAGGGCATCGCCCTGGCCGCCGCCGCGCAGGGCCGCTGGCCCAATCCGCTGCTGCTATTGGCGGTGTTTGTCGGCGCGGCCCTGATGCGGGCGGCCGGCTGCGCGTTCAACGACATCGTCGACCGCGACTTCGACGCCCAGGTGGCCCGCACCGCCATGCGCCCGATCCCGGCGGGGCTGATCAGCGTCAAGCAGGCCTGGCTGTTCGTCGTCGGCTGCTGCCTCGTCAGTTTCCTGATCCTGATTTGCCTGGGCTGGACCGCGATCCTGCTGGGCGTGCTGTCGCTCGCCCTGGTGGCGGCCTATCCGTTCATGAAGCGGATCACCTGGTGGCCGCAGGCGTGGCTTGGCCTGACCTTCAACTGGGGCGCTCTTTTGGGCTACGCCGCCGCCACCGGGCATCTGTCGTGGTCCGCCGCCCTGCTCTACGCCTCGGGCATCTTCTGGACCCTGGGCTACGACACGATCTACGCGATCCAGGACATCGAGGACGACGCCCTGGCAGGGATCAAGTCCTCGACCCGGCGGCTTGGCCAGCACGTCCAGATCGGCGTCGCCGGCTTCTACCTGGTCAGCTTCATCCTGCTGGTGATCGCCGGCTGGGTCGGCGACATCGGTCCGCTGTTCCTGCCGCTGGCGGGCCTGTTCGCCCTGCACCTGTCACGCCAGGCCGCCGCTGTGCGGATCGAAGATGGTCCCGGGGCTCTGAAGCTCTTCAAGTCGAACGCGCTGGCGGGCCTTCTGGTGTTCGCAGGCCTGGTGGCCGGGCTCTGGAAGCCCGGCGTCAGCTTCTCGCCATAAGCTCGCGCCCGATCGTGACGTAGGGTCACGCTGTCGAGCCCACGCGGACTGTGCGATGCTCATCACATGGCCGTTGCTCCGCGCGTCAAACCGCTGGACCTGTTCACGCCCGAGGAATGGACGCGGATTTCCGCGCGCTCGTCCTGGCGCGGCGTCTGGATGGTGGCCCACGCCTGGGGCGTGATCCTCGCCGCCGGCGCGCTGTTCGTGGCGTTCCCCAATCCGCTCACCTACGTCCTCGCCGTGATGCTGATCGGCGCGCGGCAGCTGGGCCTGGCGATCCTGATGCACGAGGCCGCGCACGGCGGGCTGCATCCCAAGCTCAAGGTCAACGACTGGATCGGCGAGTGGCTGTGCGCCGCGCCGGTGGGCGCCTCGCTGGCCAGCTATCGCCCCTATCACCTCAGCCATCACAAATACGCCCAGCAGGCCGAGGATCCGGACCTCGTGCTCTCGGCGCCCTTCCCGACCACGCGGCGCTCGCTGCGCCGCAAGATGATCCGCGACCTGACCGGCCAGACCTTCTTCAAGCAGCGCTTCGGGCCTTTGCTGGGAAAGATGAAGGGTGATGCGCCCAAGGGCGCGATCTTCGCCGGCGAGATCGCGCGGCAAAGGCCGTTCCTGCTGTGGAACCTCGGCATCCTGGTGGTGCTGTCGGCCCTGGGCCTGTGGTGGGCTTGGCTGGCGCTGTGGATCGTGCCGATGGCCACCTGGTTCCCGCTGGTCACGCGCCTGCGCAACATCGCCGAGCACGCCCTGGTGGCCAAGGACGAGCCCGACCCGTTCCGCCACGCCCGCACCACGAACGCCAACTGGATCGAGCGCGCCCTGATCGCGCCCTACTACGTCAACTTCCACGCCGAACATCACATGTTCATGCACACCCCGTGCTGGAACCTGCCGTTGGCGCATCGGGTGCTGGAGAAGAAGGGCCTGACCCAGGGCATGCTGACCGCGCCGGGCTATCTGAGCGTGCTGAAGGCCGCATCGAGCAAACCGGCGGTCGCCGCCTGACGCGGGGCGTGCTCTAACCCCCTCCATGATCGTCCAGACCCTGGAAGGCCGCCGCGCCTTCATCCGCGACAACACCCAGCTTCTGCCGCCGCCGCATGCGCCCGAACTGGCGCTGCATCTGGCCGACGAGGTCACGCCGCTGTGGAAGCTGACCGAGGAGGCTCTGGAAGAGATCGGCTTGCCACCGCCTTTCTGGGCCTTCGCCTGGGCCGGCGGCCAGGCCCTGGCGCGCTACATCCTCGACCATCCGCAGACCGTCGCCGGCAAGACCGTCTTCGACTTCGCCACGGGCTCGGGCCTGGTGGCCATCGCGGCGATGAAGGCGGGGGCGGCGAGCGTGCTGGCCAATGACATCGACGTCTTCTGCGAGGCGGCCGTCACCCTGAACGCCGAGGCCAACGGCGTCACCGTCGCCTTCACCGAGGCCAATCTGCTGGGTGGCCCGCCGCCGGAGGCGCAGGTCCTGCTGGCGGGCGACATCTGCTACGAGAAGCCCATGGCCGAGGCCGTGATGGACTGGCTGCGGCGCGGCCGCGCCCAGGGTTCGACGGTGCTGATCGGCGATCCGGGCCGCACCTACTTCCGCAAGGACGACCTCTTGAAGCTGGCCGAGTACCAGGTCGAGACCACCCGCGAGCTGGAGGACATGGCCGTCAAGCGCACCAGCGTCTGGACTCTGCCCTGACGGCGAACTAGAACAATTTAGGAACAAATGGGCGGAGGCCACCATGCGCGAAGACGGCAAGATCGACTATATCGAGTGGCCCGGCGGCGACCTGCCGGCGACCAAGGCGTTCTATTCCGCCGCCTTCGGCTGGAGCTTCGTCGACTATGGCCCCGATTATGTCGCGTTCGAGGGCCAAGGAACTGACGGCGGCTTCGCCAGGCCGCAGGAAGGGTCCAGCGACCGGCCGCTGGTCATCCTCTACGCCCACGACCTCGAGGCCATGCTCGACAAGGTCACGGCGGCCGGCGGGGTGATCACCGCGCCGATCTTCAGCTTCCCGGGCGGGCGCCGCTTTCACTTCACCGACCCGTCGGGCAACGAGCTGGGCGTCTGGAGTGCGACGGGGGTCGAATAGCGCCGCTCGCGCCGGACGGCTCAGGGCGCGGGAAAGCGCGGATGGAACCGACGGGGGCTCCAGTCAAAATCCCGCGCCGCGTCCGACGAGTCGAAGGTCAGGTCCTGGCCCATGCGGGTCCCCATGGCCGTCGTGGCGCCAGGATAGAACGGCTTGGCCAGACGCATGATCAGGCCAAACAGCCAGGTCGGCATCGGCAGGCTGCGGGGCGTCTTGCCCAAGCCCTCGAACACGCGGTCGACCATCACGCGGTAGCTGACCGTCTCGCCGCCGACGAGGTCGTAGGCGCGGTTCGTGGCGGCCGACGCAAGCGCTGCGGCCAGGGCGCCGGCGGCCAGGTCTTCGGCGTGGACCGGCTGGCGAAGCCCCTCCCCCGCCCCCGACAGCGGCATCACATGGAACCGGCGCACCAGCCGGGCGATGCGGCTGACGTTCTCGTCGTGGCCTTCGTCATAGATCAGGGTGGGCCGCAGGATCGTCCAAGCGACGCCGTTGGCGGCGCACCACGTCTCGAGCGCCTGTTCCGCCTCGGCCAGCGCCGCCGCCACCGCGCGTTCGGCCGCGACCGGCGAGTCGGTCTTGGTGAAGCGGCTGGTCGAGGAGAAGGCGACCAGGCGCGTCATCCCCCGCGCCTTCAGCGCCGGCAAGGCGGGCGGGAGGAGCCAGATCGGTGACAGGGAAAACACTGTCGCGGCCACCGGCAGACGCTCGGCGAGGTCCGGGTCCTTCAGGTCCCCGCCGATCCAGCAGGCGTCGCCCGACGGCGGGCGGCGGCTGAAGGCGATGGGGTCCAGGCCCTCCCCCTTCAGGCGCGCCATCAGATGGCGCCCGATCAGGCTGGTCGCGCCCAGCACCAGCACCGGCGTCTTCAGGGTGTTCTCAGCGTCCATTCGCCTCCTATAGTCCCGCGCGGGAGGGGTTGCCCATGACCTATGACGAGGTTCGCGCCTTTGCGTTTCGCCTGCCCGGCGTCGAGGACGGCACGGCCTATGGCCGTCCCTGCCTGAAGGCGCACGGCAAGTTCCTGACCCGCCTGTTCGAGGACGGCGAGAGCCTGGTCTGTCCGGCCGTGCCGTTCGACGAACGCGACATGCTGGTCGAGGCCGAGCCCGACGTCTTCCACTTCACCGACCACTTCCGGAACTATCCTTACGTCCTGGTTCGCCTGGCGAGCGCCCACCCCGGCACGGTCGAGCGGCTGGTGATGCGCCAATGGCGCGCCACCGCGCCCAAGAGGGTGTTAAAGGCCTGGGACGAAGCCCACCCGACGGAGACTCCATGAAAGGCCCGCTCGCCCTTTGGCGCATCCTGATCGCGCTGATCGCCTGCCTTGGCCCGACCCTGCAGTACGGCCTGATGGTCTATGACGAGACCCTGGTGTCGGCGGCGGTGAAGTCGGTCGAGTTCTTCAGCTACTTCACGATCCTAACGAACATGCTGGCGGCGGCTGCGCTGACCGCGCCGCTGGTCGCGCCCCAAAGCCGCTTCACCGTCTGGGCCGAGCAAAGTGGTCCGCGCGCCGCGATCGCGACCTATCTGGCGATCACGGCGGTCGTCTATCACACCATGCTGGCCTGGCAGTGGGACCCGCAGGGCCTGCGCAAGGTCTCCGACACTATCCTGCACACCATCACGCCCATCGCCTTCCTGCTGGACGTGGCCCTGCGCGGCGGCAAGGGGCCCGCGCGCTGGATTGTCGCCGCCAAGGCCATGGCCTTCCCGGCCCTGTTCGGCGTCTGGACGTTGGTCCACGGCGCGCTGACGGCCTGGTATCCGTATCCGTTCATGAACGTCGCCAAGCGCGGCTATCCCAAGGTGCTGCTGACCATGGTGGAGATGAGCGTGGCCTTCGCCCTGGTCGCGCTGATCTTCATCGCCCTCTTCCGCGTTAGGGCCAGGGTGGCGCCCGGCCAGGGCGAACCCATATCGGCCTGACGCCTCTTCCGGAGTTTTCGATGTCCAAGCTCGTTCCCGCCGTCCGCTCGGGCGATGTCCTCATGCCCGCCCTGGGCTTTGGCACCTGGCAGTTGGAGAACGGAACGGCCGTCCCCCTGGTCGAAAAGGCGCTCGAGGTCGGCTACCGCCACATCGACACCGCCCAGATCTACGGCAACGAGCGCGACGTCGGCGCGGCGATCAAGACCAGCGGCGTCAAGCGCGAGGAGATCTTCCTGACCACCAAGGTCTGGATCGACAAGTTCGCGGACGGCGCCCTGCAGCGCTCGGCCGAAAAGAGCCTTGAGCGGCTGGGGGTCGATTACGTCGACCTGCTGCTGCTGCATTGGCCCAAGCCCGACGTGCCGCTGGCCGAGACCCTGAAGGCCCTGAACGCGGTCCGCGCCAAGGGCTGGACCCGCGCCATCGGCCTGTCGAACTTCCCCTCGGCCCTGATGCGCGAGGCCGCCGCCCTGTCGGAAGCGCCGATCGCCACCAATCAGGTCGAGTATCACCCCTATCTGTCGCAGAAGACCCTGATCGCCACGGCCCACGACCTGAGCGCCTCGATCACCGCCTGGTCGCCGCTGGCGCAGGGCAAGGTCGCCCAGGACCCGGTGCTGATCGAGATCGGTCGCGCCCACGGCAAGACGCCCGGCCAGGTCACCCTGCGCTGGATCATCCAGCAGGGCGTCATCGCCATCCCGCGCACCAGCAACCCCGCCCGGATCGTCGAGAACTTCAACGTGCTCGATTTCGAGCTATCCGACGATGAGATGACCCGCATCCATGCCCTGGCCCGCCCGGATGGTCGCCTCGGCGACTGGCTGGACAAGGCGTACCAGTGGGACGCTGACTAAGGGTGGCGCCTCGGCGCGATCCAAGCTCTTAATCGCCGCTCATTCGGAGCCCCCCATGCGCCTCGCCGTCGTCGCTCTCGCCATCCTGTCCATCCCGGTCCTGTCGGCCTGCACCGAGAGCAAGCAAGCCCGGCGCGCGGCGACGTGGAACGACAAGCCGGCCGACATCGTCTGCTGGTCTTACGGAACCCAGACCTTCGCCGGCCGATCGACCGGCAAGGTCGAGTATGACGAGGGCGGCCGCATCTCGTTCGTCGACGCCGCCAATGGCCGCTACACGACGGTCGAAGGCGATTGCCGGATTGTCTACGCGAAGTAGGCGGCTATTTCAGGCCGTCCTCGGCCAGGGTGTAGGCCACGATCGCATTGGCGTGACCATGGCCCAGGCCATGCGCGCTCTTCAGCACGGCGACGAGATCCATGTGCTTGGCTGGATAGGCGTCTCGCACGATCTTCTGCCAGTGGGCGACCGGCTGTCCGTAGGTCTTCTCGATCGAGGGGAAATAGGACGCCGGGCCCTTCACCTTGTTGTCGGACATCAGGAGCGCCTCGCGGTTTGGAGCGCCGATGATGTGTCGCGCGGCCATCGTTCGCAACCGCGCGGACACGGCTGTGACCAAAACTCCCTCCGTTTTCAGACGAACGCGGTTTCATCCGTGCGGGAAAGCGCCTAGGTAAGCCTCAACCTGAGCATAACCTTCCAAGGCAAGGCGGGGACGAGATGGACGACGCGGGCGCGAGCCTTCAGGCGATCATGGCGGGGATGGGCCGGACGGCCCGCGAAGGCGCGCGCGCGCTTCGTCTCGCCACGCCAGAGCAGCGCACAGCCGCCATCCAGGCCATGGCCGTCGCCATCCGCGAGGACGCCGACGCCATCCTCGTCGCCAACGCCAAGGATCTGGCCCGCGCCGAAGCCAACGGCGTCTCGGGTCCGATGCTGGACCGCCTGGCCCTGGACGCCGCCCGCCTGGAGGGCGTGGCCGCCGGCGTCGAAGCCGTGGCCGCCATTCCCGATCCCGTCGGCGTCGCCACCTCGCGCTGGACCCGGCCCAACGGTCTGGACATCGCCCGCGTGCGCACGCCGATCGGCGTGATCGCGATGATCTATGAGAGCCGCCCCAATGTGACCGCTGACGCCGCGGCGCTGTGCGTACGCTCGGGCAATGCGGTGATCCTGCGCGGCGGCTCGGAGTGCATCCACTCCAACCTCGCCCTCCACGCCGCCATCGCGCGTGGTCTTAAGGCCGCCGGCCTGCCCGCCGCCGCCGTCCAGGCGGTGAAGACGCCCGATCGCGCCGCTGTCGGCATGATCCTGGCCGGGCTCGACAAGACCATCGACCTGATCATTCCGCGCGGCGGCAAGAGCCTGGTGGCCCGCGTCCAGGCCGAGGCCCGCGCCCCGGTGCTGGGCCACCTGGAAGGCCTGAACCACGTCTTCGTCCACGCCGCCGCCGACCTGAAGAAGGCCGTCGAGGTGGTGGTCAACGCCAAGCTGCGCCGCGTCTCGGTCTGCGGCTCGGCCGAGACCCTGCTGATCGACCAGGCCGCCGCCGAAAAGCTGCTGCCGCCAATCGCCGACGCCCTGATCAAGGCCGGCTGCGAACTGCGCGGCGACGCCGCCGCCCGCGCCATCGAACCGACGATGAAGAAGGCCACGGTCGAGGACTGGACCACCGAATACCTGGCTCCGATCCTGTCGGTGGCCGTGGTCGACGGCGTGGCCGGCGCGGCGCGGCATATCGCCTCGTACGGCTCGGGCCACACCGACGCAATCATCACCGAGGATCCAGCGGCCGCCGAGGCCTTCATCGCCGAAGTCGACAGCGCCATCGTGCTGGTCAACGCCTCGACCCAGTTCGCCGACGGCGGCGAGTTCGGCTTCGGGGCCGAGATCGGCATCGCCACCGACAAGCTTCATGCCCGCGGTCCGGTGGGGGCCGAGCAACTGACGACGTTCAAATATGTGGTTCGCGGGACCGGCCAGACTCGTCCCTGAGGCCGGCCGGCCCAACGCTCAGCGTCTTGGGTTCCACCTGGAACCCGGGATGCGCGTCGGGCTGTTCGGCGGCAGCTTCAACCCGGCGCACGAGGGCCACGCCCACGTGGCCGAGACAGCCATGCGCCGTCTGGAGCTGGATCGCGTCATCTGGCTGGTGTCGCCGCAAAATCCGCTGAAACCCGTCCATGAGACCCGTCCCCTGGCCGAGCGGATGGCCAACGCCCGCCGCTGGGCGCGGGGATCGGGCATGATCGTCTCCGACGCCGAGACGCGGCTGGGCTCGCAATACACGATCGACACCCTGCGCGTGCTGCGCGCCCGCTATCCCGGCGTGAAGTTCGTCTGGGTCATGGGCGCCGACAGCCTGGCGACCTTCCACCGCTGGCGCGGCTGGACCCAGATCATGCGCGAAGTCCCAGTGGCGGTGATCTCGCGGCCCTGGATCGCGCTGAAGGCCCGCACCTCGCCGGCCGCCCGCCGCTTCGCCTTCGCCCGCTGGCCCGCCAGCGCCGCGGCCAAGCTGCCGGACGCCAAATCGCCGGCCTGGGTCTATCTGACGGGACCGCTGAACTTCGCCTCCTCCACGGCGATGCGGGCGCGGCAGAAGGGCTGAGAGCCGCCGCCCGAGGGCCTCGAACGGCCCGCAAATCGCCATTCGGCCATCACCCCCTCACGTTTCGCCCAATTCCGTGCTATGAGGGCTATCCACAGCGACCCCATAAGGAGCAATCCGCTGCGTAGCGACCCCGCGCACAGTGCGCATGAAGGCCCGGCCGGCGCCGAGTCCTCGACTGAATCCCCCGGCCTGAGTCCGGTTCTCGACGTGAAGGCGCTGGAGCGCCTCATCCTCGACCGCCTTGACGACGACAAGGCGCAGGACATCGTCCACATCGACCTGACGGATAAGAGCTCGGTCGCCGACAGCCTGATCGTGGCGTCGGGCCGCTCGCACCGTCACGTCGGCGCTCTGGCCGACCATATCCTGCGCGCCCTGAAGGAAAACGGCTTTGGCAAGGCGCGGGTCGAAGGCCTGCCGCACTGCGACTGGGTGCTGATCGACGCCGGTGACGTCGTCGTCCACCTGTTCCGTCCCGAAGTGCGCAGCTTCTACAACATCGAGAAGATCTGGGCGGTCGACGCCCCGCACCGCACCGCGGCGAACTGATCTCTCGTGCTCGGCCGCCGCCCTGTCGAAGGTCGGCGGCCTTGAGCATCCTCTTTGCTTGGCGCGTGGCGGGCGCCGAAACCGGCTTCCACTTTCGGCTGCCACGCTTGCCTTCATGAAGATCACCATCCCCACGCTTGCCTTCATGAAGATCACCATCCTCACCGTCGGAAAGCTCGGCCGCATGGTCGAGGCGCAGCTGGCCGTGGACTATGCGTCCCGCGCCACCGCGTCGGGTCGCGCCCTGGCGCTGGGCCCGGTCGATATCCTCGAGGTCGAGGCCAGGAAGCCCGGCAAGGCCGCCGAAGCCGAGGTGCTACGCCCGCATCTGGAGGGCGCCTATGTCGTGGCGTGCGATGAGCACGGCAAGGCCTGGAAGAGCCGCGCCTTCGCCGATCATCTGGCCCGGCTGCGCGATGACGGGAACCGCCGTGTCGTGTTCCTGATCGGCGGGGCCGATGGCCTGGATCCCTCGATCCTGTCGGCCGCCAACGAGACCATGGCCTTCGGCGTCCAGACCTGGCCGCACGCCCTGGCCCGCGCCATGCTGGCCGAACAGATCTATCGCGCCGCCACCATCCTGTCGGGCTCGCCCTATCACCGTGATTGAGGCAAGAGTTGCGGCGATGTCCCGCTCGCGACTCGTCTTCGCCGTTTGCTCCTTGATCCTGACCGTTCCGACGGCCGTGGTCGGCTGGCAGCGCGCCGACGCCGCGTTCGAGGCGCAACGCGCCAAGGACCGTCAGCTGGCCGCTGACACCCGTCGCGAGATCGAGGACCTGCGGGCCGAGCTCGACCGCCTGGATCACGCCCGTATCGCCGCTGGCGTCGATGTCGACGCCAAGCGCGCGCGGCTGGAGGCGCTGAACGCGCGCGAAAACAAGATCCTCAGCGACCTCGGGCAAAACCGGCAGCGCCTGTCGCGCCTGCTTTCGGCCCTGCAGATGTTCCGCCGGGATCCGCCGCCGGCCCTGCTGGTCTCGCCCGGCGACGCGCGCGACGCGGTGCGGGCGGCCATCCTGATTCGGGCCATGACGCCCGAACTGAAGCAAAGAGCCGACGCCTATGGCCGTCAGGCCGCCGCAGTCGGGGCGCTGCGCCGCGAGGCTGCGGCTGCGTCGGCCGAGCTGTTCACCGCCGAAAGCGTCGTGGCCGACCGCAAGGGCGAGATCGAACGGCTGATCATCGAGAAGACCGAGCTGGAGCGCGCCTACGCTCAAGAAACCCTGACCCAGGCCAACGAACTGAAGACCCTCGGCGCCTTGACCGATGGTCTCGGGAACGTCCAGCCCAGCGGTCCGCTCAGCCTGCGCCCCCCTGTCCAGGGCGCGATCGTCCGCCGGTTCGGCCAGGAAATGCCGGCTGGCGGCAAGTCGCCGGGCCTCACGCTGCGCCCCGAGAAGGGCGCGACCATCGCCGCGCCGGCGGGCGGGGTGGTCGAATACGCCGGGGCGCTGAACGGCTGGGGCGCAGTGCTGATCCTGCGCGTCCAGGGGGCCTATCATGTCGTGCTGGCGGGCCTGGACCAGATCAACGTCTCGCCCGGACAATCTGTCGCGGCGGGCGCGCCGATCGGGAAGATGCCAGGCCCTGCATCGTCCGAGCCGGAGCTCTATATGGAGGTGCGAGAGAACGGCGCGCCGGCCGATCCGGAGCGTTGGCTGAAACAGGAGTCGCGATAGTCGACTTTTTCAGTAATTGTGGCCGTATTTATACCTCCGGTCACGGACAGGGTTGGTCGGGGCTAAACACGGTTTGCGGCGCCGCGCGTCGCTAGGGAGCCTTCTGGGCCTTTATGCGCAAGTACCTGCTCATTGGCGTTTCCGCCTTCGTCCTCGGCGCGGGAACGATGGCCTATATCAGTCCCATCGCCCAGGCGAACAACGCCCCGAAGGCCCAGACCTACAAGCTGCTGGAGCTGTTCGGCGACGTGCTCGGCACGGTCGAGGACCAGTATGTCACCGAGGTCGACGACAAGAAGCTGATCGAGGCGGCGCTGGACGGCATGCTGACCAGCCTGGACCCGCACTCGGGCTATCTGTCGCCCGACAGCTACGAGGACATGCAGGACACCACGCGCGGCGAGTACGGCGGGCTTGGCCTGGAGGTCACCAGCGAAGAGGGCGTGGTCAAGGTGATCTCGCCGATGGACGGCACCCCCGCCTCGCGCGCCGGCATCCAGGCGGGTGACTACATCACCGCCGTCAACGGCCAGAGCGTGCTGGGCCTGACGGTCAACGAAGCCGTCAAGCAGATGCGCGGCACGGCCGGCGAGGCCGTCACCCTGACCATCGCCCGCGAAAAGACCGATCCGTTCGACGTCAAGCTGGTGCGCGAGGTGATCAAGCCTAAGGCCGCCATCGCCCGCATGGAGGGCGACTACGGCTATGTCCGCCTGCCCGGCTTCAACGAAAAGGCCACCGACGCCCTGGCCAGCTCGGTCAACGAGCTGAAGTCCAAGAACCCGAAGATGAAGGGCCTGATCCTGGATCTGCGGAACAATCCGGGCGGTCTGCTGGACCAGGCGGTCGGCGTGGCCGACGTCTTCCTGGATGGCGGCGAGGTGGTCAGCCAGCGCGGCCGCGACCCGCGCAACATCCAGCGCTACAATGCCCGTGGCGGCGACATGCTGAACGGCCTGCCGATGGTGGTGCTGATCAATCAGGGCTCGGCCTCGGCGGCCGAGATCGTCGCGGGCGCCCTGCAGGACCGCAAGCGCGCCGAAGTGGTCGGACTGACCAGCTTCGGCAAGGGTTCGGTGCAGACCGTCATTCCGCTGCGCGGCGGCGCCGACGGCGCCCTGAAGCTGACGACAGCTAAGTATTTCACCCCGTCTGGCCGCTCGATCCAGAAGACCGGCATCGCCCCGGACCTCGAGGTCGCCCAGACGCGCGACCAGGCTCAGGACATCGCCAACCGCGTCTGGTTCAGCGAAGCTAGCTTCAAGAACGCGCTGAACGCCGACGAGGGCAAGACTCGGGTGGCGCCGCACGCGCCGGCCGAGGCCCCGCCGATGGGCTTCGACGACAAGAAGGGCGACTTCCAGCTGCAACGCGCGATCGCGGTGCTGCAGGCCGGCGGCGTCGCCAAGACGCCGAAGCTCCCCAAGCCGCCGGCCAAGGTCGCTGAGGTGACCGCCAAGGCCGCGGCGGCGGCGGGCGGCAAGGCGCCGGTCACCGAGGTCAAATAGAGTAGAGCAAGCCGGGCCCCTTGCGGCCTAAGGCCGCTGCGTACGCAGGACCTGGCAGGATCTTGTTAACCATATATTCGGCCCTTTCCGCCTAGGGTGACGGGGATGGTCGTCTCGTTTTCGCGCAAGCCCGCCTACGCCGCCGCCGCGCCCGCCTCGGGCGCGCCCGGCGACCTGCGCGCCAAGCTCATGGCGGCGATCAGCAATCCGTATATCAGCGCCAGCGGCGCGGCCCTGCTGTTCCTGGCCTCGCTGGCGACGCTGGTTTTGATCACCAGCGACCCAAAGGCCGGCGCGCCCTTGATTCGCCTGGAGCTCACCAAGATCGGCGCGACCAAGAACGCGCCGGAAGGCTGGCGCGAGGCGCTGGCTGGCGACCCCGCCCATGAGGCCAGTCTGGTTCCGGGCGAACTGGGTCTCTCAGCTAACCCGTTCGGCCCCATCATGGCCAAGGCCAAGGACGAGGCGCCCATCGCCGAAGGCCTGGAGAACGCGCCCGCTGTCCCGCAAGGACCGGGCCTGCCCCAGGCGCCGATCGCGGGCCTGAGCGCGCCAGGTCCCGGTGGCGGCCTGCTGCCGATCATCGCCGCAGACGGCCGAACCGTCGCCGACGCCTACGCCCGCCCCTTCACGCCGGACGGCCGCCCCAAGGTCTCGGTCGTCATTGGCGGCCTTGGCCTGAACGCCCAGACCACCCGCGCTGCGATCGAGACCCTGCCCGGCGAGATCACCCTGTCCTTCGCCCCCTACGCCGAAGGTCTGCAAGGCTGGATCGACCTGGCCCGCGCCCATGGCCATGAGGTGCTGCTGGAAACCCCGATGGAGCCGGCGGACTATCCGGCCAACGATCCGGGCCCCTACACCCTGATCGCGGCCAACCGGCCCGATGACACGGTGCGCAAGCTGGAATGGCTGATGTCGCGCGCGACGGGCTATTTTGGCCTGACCAACTATCTGGGCGCCCGCTTTGTCGACAACGACCAGGCGATGAACACCTTCAACACAGCGCTGAAGGCGCGGGGCTTGGCGTTCATCGACGATGGCCTGGCCGCCCGGCGCGCCGGCCCGATCCCCCGCGCCTCGGCCGACCGCGTCATCGACGATGAGCTGTCCGCCAGCGCCATCGACGCTCAGCTGCGCGCGCTGGAAACGGGCGCAGCCAGCCGAGGCCAGTCGCTGGGCTCGGGCTTCGCCTATCCGGTGACGATCAACCAGGTGCGCACCTGGGCCGCCGGCCTGCAGGCGCGCGGGATCCAGCTGGCCCCCGCCTCGGCCCTGGCGCATCGCTGAGCGCCTTGAGATAAGCTCAGGCATGACTGAGCTGGATCATCCCCAACATCGTCCCAATGTCGGCGTCGTGCTGTTTCACCCGGACGGCCGCGTCTGGCTGGGCCGTCGGCATCGCCAGGCCCCGCCGTTCAACTGGCAGTTCCCGCAAGGCGGCGTCGATGAGGGCGAGGACCTCGAGGTCGCCGCCCGTCGCGAGCTCGCCGAAGAGACCGGCGTCACGTCTGTGGAGCTTCTCGGGCGCACCGAAGGATGGATCACCTACGACTTCCCCCCCGAGGTCCTGGCCAATCCCAAGCACGCGCGCGGCTGGCGGGGCCAGAAGCAGGTCTGGTTCGCCTATCGTTTCGTCGGCGAGGAGTCCGAGATCGATCTGGAAGCGGACGAACACATCGAGTTCGACGCCTGGCGATGGGGCAGGCTCGACGAAACGCCCGAACTGATCGTACCTTTCAAGCGCGGGGTCTACGAAGCAGTGGTCGCCGCGTTCCAGGGGTTCGCGCGTGGAGGCTCGCCAGCCGTCCGCCGCGAAGGGGAGAGTTGAATGACGGACACGGTTCTGTTGATCCACGGCTATGGCTGCGCGGGTGACGTCTGGGGTCCGGTCGCCCAGCGGCTGAAGGCCGAGGGTTATCGCGTCGAAGCGCCGACGATCCGCGCAGCGGTGCGAACGGTCGACGGCCCCAGAGCGGGTCTGGTGGGCCTGACCCTGGCCGACTATGTCGCCGAGATGACCGCCCTGGCCCAGACCCTGGCCAAGGAGACCGGCAAGAAGCCGCTGGTCTTTGGCCACTCCATGGGCGGCCTGATCGCCCAGAAGGTCGCCGAGGCAGGCCACGCGTCGGCCCTCGTCCTGTTCGCCCCCGCCTCGCCGGCCGATGCGCGCGGCAAGCCCAAGCTCTCGCCGGTCTTCACCTTCCTGAACATGGCCATCCAGCCCAAGCCTGAGACCAAGGCGGGCAAGATGTGGAAGACCGGCTTCAAGTTCGGCGTGATGAACGCGGTGCCGGCCAGCCGTCACGACGCGCTCTACGCCACCATGGTGCATGACAGCGGTCAGGTGTTGGCCGACCTCGCCTGGCCGGACAAGGATCCAAACAAGGCCGCATACGTTGACGCCGCCAAGGTGACGATCCCGATCCTGGTCATGGCCGGCGCGCTGGACCGGACCACGCCGCTGGATGACGTGCAGCGGATCGGTCGCAAGTACGCCAGCGCCGACATCAAGATCTATCCCAACAACGCCCACTATCTCATAGATGAGCCGAACACGATGAAGATCCTCGATGACGTGATCGCCTGGCTGCGCGGCAAGAACCAGACGCCCGCCGCCCCGGTCGCACCGGCTCCCAAGGCCGCCCCGGCGCCCGCGCCCGAACCCGCCAAGCCGGCGGCGTCCGCCCCGGCCGAAGCGGCCGCGGCCGCGCCGGAACCGGTGAAGGCCGCGGAACCGGCCCCTGCCAAGAAGGCGGCAGCCCCGAAGGCGGCGGCGAAGCCGAAGGCTGAGCCTAAGCCCAAGGCCCCAGCCAAGGCGCCCGCCGCCAAGAAGACGGCCGCACCGAAAGCCAAGGCGACGCCGGCGGCCGAACCTGCGGCCAAGGCGGCGCCCCTTCAGGAAGGCGCTTGTTACGCCCATCAAAGCACCGCCGGCAATAAATCCGCTGGCAACCAAGGTACCCCGCTCTTTTCGCGACTTGGAGACAACCGCATCAGCAGTAC
>NCDQ01000212.1 GCA_002280275.1 Caulobacter vibrioides
CCTCGGCGCGGCGGCCGGCGTGTTCGTGCTGCTGCGCGGCGTCGCCATGCTGCTCATGGCGCTGGCCCGCCGCCTGCCCCGCCCGCGCAACACCATGGCACGGCTTGCGCTGGCCAACATCCACCGCCCCGGCGCGCTGACGCCCACCGCCTTCTCGGCGTTGGACGCCACCCAGACCGCCGCCCTGACCACAACCCAGATCAAAGGCCTCACCGCGACCCAACTGAAGGGACTGACGACCACCGACATCGGCGAGCTCGGCGACACCCAGGTGGGCGCTCTGAGCGCGGTCCAACTGGGCGCCCTAACGGCGACCGGCTTCTCGGCCTTGAACGAAACCCAGGTTGCGGCCCTAAGCTCGACCCAGATCAAAGGGCTTACCGCCACGCAGATCAAGGGCCTCACGACCACCGACATCGGTGAGCTAGCGGACACCCAGGTCGCGGCGCTATCGGCCGACCAGATCAAGAATCTGGCGGCGGATAATGTCTCGGCCCTGAGTCAGACTCAGATCGCTGCGTTGAGCAACACCCAGGTCCAGGCGCTCTCAACCACGCAGTTGAAGGGCTTGACCACGACCGATATCGACGAGCTGTCGGCTACTCAGGTGGGCGCGCTGTCGGCGGCTCAGATTTCGGCCTTGGCCTCGACCCAGGTGCAGGAGCTGTCGACGACCCAGATCGGCGGTCTCTCCTCGACCCAGATCGGTGCTATCACGGCCACGAACTTCAGCTTGCTGGACGCCACGCAGTTCGGCGCTCTGACCTCGACGCAGCTTAAGGGGCTGACGAACAGCCAGTTGGCGGCGCTCAACACGACGAACGTAGCCAATCTGGCGGACACCCAGGTGGCCGCACTCTCGGCCAGCCAGTTGGGCGCGCTCAATGCGACGAACTTCTCGGCGCTCGATGCGACCCAAGTCGCCGCCATCACCGAGACCCAGATCAAGGGCGTCACGGCGACCCAACTCAAGGCGCTGACCACCACTGACGTGGGAGAACTGGCGACAACCCAGCTGGCGGCGCTCTCTGCGGCGCAGATCGGGGCGCTTAGCGAGACGAATGTTTCCGCGCTAGACGCCACCCAGTTTGGCGCTTTGAGTGTCACCCAGGTCAAGGGGCTGACGGCGACGCAGATCAAAGGCCTGTCGACCACGGATGTCGCCGAACTGGCCAGCACCCAGATCAGCGCGCTAACGGCCGATCAGATCAAGAACCTGTCGTCCACCAACCTGTCCGCGCTGGACGCGACCCAGACGGCCGCCTTGACCGTCACCCAGCTGAAGGGTCTGACGAACACCCAGCTGGGCGGGCTGACGACGACGGACATCAGCGACCTGGCTGATACCCAGATCGCGGCGTTGTCGTCGGCGCAGATCACCGCGCTGAATGTCCAAGATCTGACGACGACGCAGATTTCCGGTCTTAGCTCCACCGTGATCGGGGCCATTGGTTGGCCGACACCCAAGTGGCTGCGCTGTCTGCGACCCAGTTGGGCGCGCTCTCGGCCACGGGCTTCTCGGCGCTGGACGCCACCCAGGTGGCGGCGCTGTCGAGCACTCAGATCAAGGGGCTCACCGCCACCCAGCTAAAAGGGCTGACCACCACCGATATCGGCCAACTGGCCGATACCCAGGTGGCTGCTCTAGCAGCGACCCAGCTGGGCGCGCTGACGGAAACGGGGTTCTCGGCGCTGGATGGGACCCAGGTTGCGGCGCTGACGGCGACGCAGATCAAGGGCCTGACGGCGACGCAGCTGAAGGGGCTGACGACCACCGACATCGGCGAGTTCTCAACAACCCAGATCCAGGCCTTGACGGCCGATCAGCTCAAGAACCTGTCGGCGACGAACGTCTCGGCCCTGGCCGACACCCAGATTGCGGTGCTGTCCAACACCCAGGTCCAGGCGCTATCGGCGACACAGCTGAAGGGTCTGTCGGTCACTGACATTGAAGAGCTCTCGGCGACGCAGATCGGCGCGCTCTCGGCGGCTCAGATCGGCGCCCTGGCCACGACCCAGGTCCAGGAGCTGTCGACCACCCAGATCGGCGGTCTGGCGGCCACTCAGGTGGCGGCGATCTCCACGACCAATCTGAACCAGCTTGACGCCACTCAGCTCGGCGCGCTGAGCACCACCCAGGTCAAGGGGCTGACGGCGGATCAGCTGAAGAACCTGTCGACGACGAGCGTTGGCGCGCTGGCCGACACCCAGGTTGGCGCCCTGTCGGCCACGCAGCTTGGGTCGTTGACCGCGACGGGCTTCTCGACTCTCGACGCCACCCAGGTGGGGGCGCTGAGTGAGACGCAGGTCAAGGGGCTGACGGCGACGCAACTGAAGGGGCTGACCACCACCGATATTGCTGAGCTGGCGACGACGCAGGTCGGCGCGCTGACAGCCGCGCAGATCGGCGCCCTGACCACGACCAGCTTCTCGGCGTTGGACGAGACCCAGGTGGCCGCGCTGAGCGTCACCCAGATCAAGGGCCTGACGGCCGATCAGCTGAAGAACCTGACCACCACGGACATCGGCGAACTCGCCGACACCCAGGTGGCGGCCCTGACCGCCGACCAGATCAAGAACCTGTCGACGACGAACATCTCGGCGCTGACGGCGACCCAGTCTGCGGCTCTGACGGCGACCCAGGTCAAGGGCTTGACCAGCACCCAGATCCAGGGGCTGAGCACGACGGACGTGGCTGATCTCGCCGACACCCAGATCGCGGCGCTGCAGACCTCGCAGCTTGCGGCCCTGGCCACCACCCAGGCGCAAGTCTTGACGACCACCCAGCTTGGCGCATTGAGCGCCACCCAGGTTGGCGCGCTCAAGACGCAAGCCTTCTCGGCCTTGGACGCGACCCAAGTGGGCGCCCTGACGACGACCCAGGTGAAGGGCTTGACCACGAGTCAGCTGGCCGCCTTGACGACCACGGATATCGGCGAGCTGGCTGACACCCAGGTTGGCGCGTTGAGCGCCACGCAGCTCGGCGCTCTGACGGCGACGGCCTTCTCCGCTCTGGACGCCACCCAGGTGGCGGCGTTGGCGACGACCCAGATCAAGGGGCTCACCGCCACGCAGCTTAAGGGCCTGACGACCACCGACATCGGCGAACTGGCCGACACCCAGGTGGGGGCTCTGAGCGCGACCCAGCTTGGCGCTCTGACGGACACGGGCTTCTCCGCGCTGAACGAGACCCAGGTTGCGGCGCTGTCCGCGACGCAGATCAAGGGCCTGACCGCAACCCAGGTGAAGGGCTTGAGCACCACTGACATCAGTGAGTTCTCGACCACGCAGATCACGGCCCTGACCGCCGATCAGCTGAAGAACCTTTCGGCGACCAACATCTCGGCGTTGGCGGATACGCAGGTCGCGGCGCTGAGCAATACGCAGATCCAGGCGCTGTCGACGACCCAACTGAAGGGTTTGTCGGTGACGGACATCGAGGAGCTGTCGGCCACGCAAGTGGGCGCGCTCTCCGCGGCCCAGATCGCGGCGCTGGCCTCGACCCAGGTGCAAGAGCTGTCGACCACCCAGATCGGCGGTCTTTCGGCGACGCAGATCGGCGCGATTTCGTCGACCAACTTCAGCCTGCTCGACGCTACTCAGATCGGCGCCCTTACGACGACGCAGGTCAAGGGCCTGACCGTGGGCCAACTGGTGGGTCTAAGCACCACCAATGTCGCGGATCTGGCCGACACTCAGGTGGGGGCGTTGAGCTCGACCCAGCTGGGCGCGCTCACGGCCACCGGCTTCTCGACCCTCAACGGCACCCAAGTGGCCGCCTTGAGCAGCACGCAGCTGAAGGGCCTGACGGCGACCCAGCTAAAGGGTCTGACCACTACCGACATCAGCGAACTGGCCGACACCCAGGTGGCGGCGCTGACCGCTGCGCAGATCGGCGCGCTCTCTGCGACCAACGTCTCAGCGCTTGACGCGACGCAGGTGGCGGCGTTGACCGCGACGCAGATCAAGGGCCTGACGGCTAGCCAACTGCAGGGTCTGTCGACCACCGACATAGCGGAGCTGGCTGGCACCCAGATCGCTGCTCTGGCCACCAGCCAGTTGACGGCGCTGTCCACGACCAATCTCTCGGCGCTGGACGCTACGCAGACGGCGGCCTTGACGGTCACTCAGGTCAAGAGCTTGACCGTCACCCAGTTGAAGGGTCTGTCGACCACGGACATTGGCGAACTGGCGGATACCCAGGTGGGGGCTCTGGCCAACGCGCAAATCAGCGCGCTGGCCTCGACCCAGGCGCAACAGCTAAGCACTACCCAGCTGTCCGCCTTGTCAGGCTCGCAGCTAGGTGCTCTGACGGCCACGGCCTTCTCGACGCTAGACGCCACCCAGGTGGGCGCGCTGACGAGCACCCAGGTCAAGGGACTCGGCACGACCCAGTTGGCCAGCCTCACCACGACGGATATCGGTGAGTTCGCCGACACGCAGATCGCTGCGCTCAGCACCCAACAGCTCAGCGCCCTGTCAGCGACCAACCTCTCCGCGCTGGACGCCACCCAGACCGCCGCGCTGTCGACGACCCAAATCAAGGGCCTGTCCGTTACGCAGCTCAAGGGGCTTAGCTCGACCGACGTCTCCGATCTCGACGCCACTCAGATCGGCGCTCTGACCTCGACGCAACTTGGCGCGCTGACCACGACAGTGATCGACAGCCTGACCACCACTCAGGTCGGTCAGCTGCAGACCACGCAGATCCCCGGCCTGACGGCGACGCAGCTGGACTACCTCTCGACCACCAATATTGAGGCGATGACCAGCACTCAAGCCAACGCCCTGACCGCCACGCAGGTGCAAAGCCTGAGCGACGCCCAGGTTGTTTCTTACCTGACCGTCACCTGATCCTGATATCCGCCGCTGGTCCCTTCGAAGACCAGCGGCGGATCACCTCTCGGCTGATGGCCGAGGTTACGCCCCCATGCCATGATTGCGTTCGGCCGACTCGCGCGCAGCGTCCGCTCGCGCCTGGCCGCCGCCCTTCGGTTTCAGGAAGACAATGGCCGACCTCGACACCTTGGACATGCTCACCAAACTGACCGCAGACGGCTGCCCGCTTGGCGACGTTATCACGCTCGCGACTGACCTGACGGCGCGCGGTCAGCCTGCCCTTGCGGATCAGGCCTACAAGATCTGGAACCAGTTCAACGCCGAGCATCCTCAGCTCTGCGTCGCCCTGTTCAATCGGTCCGTCCTTCAGGCGGCGCTGGGCGACAGCGCGGGAGCGGCGGCTTCACTCGAGCGAGCCGTCGCTATCAACCCCGACTTCATGCCCGCCTATGTGAATCTGGGCGGGCTTCAAGAGCGGGCGGGACTGAGCGAGCTGGCGATCGCGACCTGGGAAGCCGGCGCCAACCGCCCCATCGTCCTGAACGGCATGGGCGCCGGATATGCCTTTACCTGCCTGAAACAGATCGCACGTCTGCTGGGCGATATGCATCAGCCCGCCCGGGCGGAGCTGGCGTTGCAACGCGCCGCGGATATCGACCCGCACGCCATGGACGTCATCGGTCAGTTGGTCGCTACGCGGCTCTCGCAGTGCAAGTGGCCCGCCGTGCAACCGACCGAGCGCCTCAGCCGCGCCACGCTGCTGATGGGCGTAAACCCGCTGTCCATCGCGGCCTATTCCGACGATCCTTTGCTCCAGCTGGGCGCGGCCAACCGCTTTATCGAACGTGAGGCCAAGACCAGCGCCGAACAGATCCGCGCCGACCGCCGAGATGCATCGATCGACCTGAACGGCCGTCGCCCGCGCATTGGCTACATCTCCTCCGACCTTCGCGACCACGCCGTCGGCTACCTGATGGCCGAACTCTTCGAGGTGCATGACAAGTCGAAGGTCGAGGTCTTCGCCTACTACTGCGGCCCAGAGTCCAGCGATGGCCTTAACACCCGTATCCGCGCCGCAGCGGAGCACTTCATCGACATCCGCCCCATGAGCGATGACGAGGCCGCCCAACGCATCGCCGACGACGGCATCGACATTCTGGTCGACGTGAACGGGCATACCCGCGACGCCCGCACGGCTGTCTTCGCGCGGCGGCCGGCGCCGATCATCGTCAACTGGCTGGGCTATCCCGGCACGATGGGCAGCGACTATCACCATTACATCATCGGCGATCCAGGTCCCGACGCGGGCAGAGGCGGGCCTGCCTGAAGACGCCTTCGTGTTCTGCTGTTTCAACGGTACGCAGAAGATCACGCCCCATGTCTTCGATCGATGGATGGAGATCCTGAAGCGTACGTCGGGCAGCGTACTCTGGCTGCTGGACAGCAATCCGGAGACCAACGCCCGCTTGCGCGACGCCGCCGAGGCGAGGGGCGTTGACCGCACGCGCCTGGTCTTTGCGCCGAAGATGCAGAACGCCTTCCACCTGGCCCGCTATCGTCTGGCGGACCTCTTTCTGGACACCACGCCCTATGGCGCCCACACCACGGCCTCGGACGCGCTGTGGATGGCCGTGCCGGTCCTGACCTGGTCTGGCCGCTCGTTCGCCTCGCGGGTGTGCGGGAGCTTGGTGCGCAGCGCCGGCCTGCCCGAATTGGTCGTCGACAGCGCTGAAGCCTATGTCGTAAAGGCCGTCGAGATCGGCTCTGACCGCGCTCACGCACAGGCGTTGCGGGCGACGCTGGAGGCCAATCGCGACACCTGCGTCCTGTTCGACATGGACCTGTTGGCCGGCAAGTTGGAGGCGCTCTACGGCGAGATGATCGCCGAGCATCAGGCCGGCCGTCGCCCCCGGCCCAACCTCGCCAACCTGGCGACCTATCTGGAGGTGGGGCTGTCGCTCGATCGCGATGATCGTGAGGCGCAGAAAGAGCCCGATCTTCACGAGGTCTATCGTCGCGAGCTGGCGCGGCGTCATGCGGTCAAGGCCATGGCGCCTGACGGACGTCTCTGGGAAGGCGAGGGGCAGTGAACCGCGAACAACTGCAAGCGCTGAAGCTGGATGGCTATGCGCCGCGCTCGATGCTGGACATCGGCGCGCATGTCGGCAGCTTCACACGCGGCTTCCTGCAGGTGTTTCCCGACTGCGCGCCGACACTGGTCGAACCCAACCCGTTCTGCGAACCCGATCTGGCGGCCATGCCGTTCGAACGGCACATGGTCGCGGCGTCGCACGAGAACGGCGAGGCCGAACTGTTCCTGACCAAGGAATGGCTGCAGTCGACCGGGACCTCGCTTTATCGCGAGAACACCGACTTCTTCCGCGATGACGTGATGATCCGGCGCGTGGTGCCCAAGGCGCGCCTGGACGACCTGCTGGCGGGGCGTCGCTTTGACTTCGTCAAGATCGACACCCAGGGCGCGGAGCTGGACGTGCTGCGCGGCGGCGAGACCATCCTGCGCCAGGCCGACTACATCCTGCTCGAGATCTCGGTCGTGAACTTCAACGAGGGCGCGCCGCCTGCCGAGCAGGTGTTCGAGCAGCTACGGTCGATGGGTTTCGTACCGGCCGACGTCACCGACTTTCATCGCCTGCGGGGCGTGCGCGACGGCGGCCTCCTGCAGCTGGATTTCCTGTTCAAGCGCCGAGCGGCGCGGCCCTCGCAGTTTGGTCAGCTGGCGGGCCTCAATGCGCTGGGTGAGCTGGTCGCCCATCTGCGCGCCCGCAAGGCGCAGGATCCGGCTTTCCGCGTGCTGCTGATCGGCGGTGGACCGCCGGGATGGCCCGAGGACCTGCGTGACGCCACCCTGGGCGGACCAGCGGGGGAGTACGCCGGCGATCTCTCCGATCCGGATACTTACCGAGCCCTGCTAGCGCATGTGGCGCGAGAGGGGCGGTTCGACTACGCCGTCGCGCCGCATGTCCTTCAGACCCTGGCCCGTCCCTCGGTGCTGCTGGAGCGCCTGCCGTTGGTCTCCGAAGCCGGCTGGATCACGACGCCCTCGCGCTACCTAGAAGTCCTGAAGATCGAGGGCGCGCACCGCGGCTTCGCCCACCACCGCTGGGGCGTGGACAATGACCAGGGCGTGCTGGTTCTGGCGCCCAAGACGCCGCTGGTCGAGCGCATGGCCTTTCCAGGCGAAGCGCAGTGGAGACAGGCGACCGACCGCTTCGAACTCCAGGTCGGCTGGCGCGGCGGGCTGCGCTACGAGGTCCTGACGGGGGAGGGCGTCCTCCCGAGCCAGGCGGCGACCAAGGCCTTGCTGGGGCGCTTCTTCGAGGGCGTCACGTCCGACGACGCCGCGATGATCCCGGCGACGGAAGCGCCGCTCAACGTCGACGCCGAGCTGGCCAAGGCGCTGGCCGCAGCACGGGACATAAACTCCGGCCTGCACCCTCTGGGGCGCATGAAGTACTACCACGACGCTGTCAGCCTGATCTTGTGCGAGCCGTTGACCGCCGAACGTTTGGCGCTGTTCGAAGCGCTGTTGGACGAGGCCTCGGCGATGCAGGTCGAGCCGCCGGCGCCCGAGTGGCGCGACTGGGTGATCCACTACCAGGTGGTGATGGAGGCGCTGACAGGCGCCAAGTTGGATGCTCCCACGCCTGAAGCCGTTGACGATGGTCCTCAAGCCTTCCTGACGGGCGATGGTCGCATGCTCGACGCCGAAGGGCTGCGGGCGCACGCCGACGCCCTAGGCGCCAAGGTGGTGTTCTTCGCCGCCGCCGACGCGCGCTATGTCGAGCTCTACGCGCGCTGGCTGGCCTTGTCGGTCATCAAGCATAGCGACGTGCCGTTCTTGGTCGTCATCCACGTGATCGGCGGGGCCGAGCGCCTCGCGGACGCTGCGGCGACCGTTGGCGTGAACGATCCGCGCCTCGTCTTCACGGGAGACGCCTTCGACGCCCCAGCTATCACCACCCGG
>NCDQ01000213.1 GCA_002280275.1 Caulobacter vibrioides
GTAGTCGATCCGGCGCGGCAGCATCGGATCGTTCTCGTATTCGGAACGGGTGGCGTCGGTCAGGTTGAAGGCGTCGACCGAGACCGTCATCGTCTTGGTCAGGTTGAACGAGGCCGAGGCGTCCAGCTGGCTGCGCGCCTTGACCGTTCGGGCGTCGCCGACGAACGAATTGCCGGCGGCCAGGTCGTACTTGTCGCGCCAGTTGTAGACGAGGCGCAGTCCGCCCCAACCGGCCTCATAGTAGCCAATGAGGTTGAGGTTGTTCTTCGACACGCTCGGCAGGGTGATCTTCTTGCCTGCTGTGTCGACGCCGTCGATCTTCGTGTACGAGTAGTTGAACGCGCCCCCGAAGTTTTTCCAGAAGCCCGGCAGGAAATCGAGGTTCTGCTGGATGTTGAACTCCAGGCCCGTCACCGTCATCGGTGACTGGTTGGTCCGGCCGCTGACGCGCACCTCAGCATTCTTCAGGACGCCGCCCGAGCCGACGAAGCGGTTGGAGCTGACGCATTTGGGCGAACCCGCCGAGGTGTCGATGGTCAATGTGCCGAGATCGACATCGATGCCGTCAATCTTGCCGCTGGCCGGGCAGAGCACCGACGGGTCGGTGATCGGGCCGATGAAGCCCTTGATCTCCTTGCGGTAGGCGGCGAGCGAGACCAGTCCGCCCGGACGGTTGTACCACTCCAGTGACGCGTCGAACGAGTCAGCGGTGTAGGGCTGGATGTCGGTGGCGCCCAGCGTGACGGTGTAGACAGGGTCGGTCGGCGGGTTCACGTCCACCGGGACCTGGACGAAGGTCGTCGGGACGTTGTCACGCGGCTGCGGACGCACATAGGTGCGATAGGCGGCGGCGCGGAACACCAGATCGTCACGCAGATCGGCCATGAAGATCGCCGACGGTAGCCAGTAGTCGTACTCGTTCTTGCGCACCGAGGTGCTGAGCGAGTGGTTGATCGGGCCGGTCCGGCTGGATAGCGCGGTTGTGCAGTTCGTGCAGTTCAGTGCGACAATCTTCTGCTCGGTACGCTCGTAGCGCGTACCGACCGTGCCGCGGAACGGGATGTTGAACAGGTCACCCTTGAACTTGGCCGCCGCGTAAGCCGAGTAGACGTCGTTCTGATTGCTGAAGTTGTTCCTCCAGTAATTGCCGTCCGTGTAGTTGTTGACGAGTCCATAGGGCGTGAGGAACACGCCTGGCGCGCCCAACTGGAACTGGTCAGGGAGGCCGTTGGGGTTCAGCGGCGTGCGCAGATTGGTGTTAAGCGGCGTGATCGCTTTCAACACACGCTGAATGTCGACCGTCATCCAGTTGTCGGTCGCGCCAGGCGCCTTGCCGCCAAAAAAGTCGTTCGCGTAAGAAAACGGGTGCGCCATGTCCGGCGTGATGTTCTGCATCTGCGCGCCCAGGGCGGTGTTGCGCGAGCCGCTTGACGTGAACTTGGCGTGTTCGGCGCGGCCGCCGAACTGCAGCGCGGTGAAGAAGCCGTCCAGGGTCCGTTCGAAGTCGACTTGGAAGGCGTCGAGTTCGTTCTCGGCCTTGCCGTTTGTGCCCGTGACGCCAAACCGGTCGGCGGCGGTCGTGGCGCTCTGGCCCGGCATCGGCGCGCCAGCCTGCGTTGTTGCGGTCGCTGTCGCAGGGATCGTGAAGCCGCCGTTGGGTAGGTGAGTGGCCTTGGGCGTCGTCAGGTTGGCCGAATAGTTCGACAGGTCCGAGCCGCCGAGGTTCACCAAGGCGACGATGCCGTTCAGGCCAGCGGGGCCGAGGTTCCGATAGGGGTTCTGGACGACGTCCAACTCGATCTGGTTGGCGTAGGCCTTGGCGCGCGAAACCGTCAGCGTGGCGGTGGCCTTCCAGTCGTCGTTCTTGAACTCCAGGCTGGGATTGATGGCCCAGGTCGAGTTCTCTAGAGCAGGTGGTTCGTGGCCTCATCCAGCTTGCGCTTAGTGATGAAGGCGTTGGTCCCGAACTTCCAGGAGTCGTTGATCCGGTACTCAAAGCCCGTTGAAGCCGACAGGGTCGAACCGCGGTTGAACTTCACCAACTGGCGCGTCTGGCTGGGATAGTAGACGCCGCCCGGGTTCTGGGCGATCAGCGCGTCATAGACCGGGTTGGCGCCGGCGGCGGCCTGGTTGCCCAACTGGATCGCGCCCAGGCGGTTGTTCCACGAGTTCACGGTGATCGAGTCGCGACGGAACTTCTCGTCCTTCCACGCCACCACGCCGAACACCGCAAAGTCGTCCGTCAGGTGCTTGTTGTAGCCCAGCGAGGCGAGCGGGCTGCCGAGGCTTCCCAAGTCATTGTATTCGTAGGACAGCTTGGCGAAGCCGCCGTCCTTGCGCGAAAGGGCGGGGTTGATCCGCAGATCGACATTGCCCGACAGGCCACCAGCGAGGTTCGAGGCCGAGGGCGTCTTGATGACGTTGATCGCCGTGAAGATGTCCGAGTTGAAGGCGCCCAGCGGGGTCGAGCCGTTCAGGATCGGATCGGCGAAGGCGCCACCGTTCAGCGTGGTGCGGGCGAAGCTGCCGGGCAGGCCGCGCAGGCTGATCGTGGCGTCGCGGCTGCCGGCTTCGCGATTGATCTGCACGCCCGGAATGCGTTGGATGGCTTCGCCGACGTTGAGGTCCGGGAAGCGGCCCAGGCCGTCAGAGGAGATGCCGTCCGAGATTTCCAGCGTCTCGCGCTTGGTCGCGGTCTCGCAGCGCGACGAGCAACTCGGTCTCCGCCTCCGCCTTCTGGCTATCAGCCGTTTGAGCGTGGGCCACGGCGCCGACCGCTAGGGTCGCGCAGGACGCCATCAGCGCGGTGCGAAGTGCGAAGGTGTTGCGTGCAAGGATCATGAGAATGCCTCCCCCGGCGCACTGACCTGGCGCCCTTGGGTGACTTATCCGACCAGTTCGCCGCGTTGTCAAGAATTGGTAATGCCACTTTGTTGGTGCGCTCGCTTGCCTGGTCAGGCCAAACAGTTGGCGCGTCTTCTCCCTGCGTTCGCCCCAATCGGCCTGCGCCTTCGACATTCAGCGGCGATCGAACCGCGCGATCACCTCGGCGTGGCGCGCCTGTGTCGACTACACAGGTTGCACGTTGGGGTTGATCTGCGCGACCAATGGTATGACCAGATGCCAAGGGCCGACTTGACCGGACGTTCCGATGGGCGGAACGCCGGATAAAGGAAGCGTAATTGGCGAGACGGCGCTGTCGCGGCTAGAAGAGAAGCTCTGACATCAGGAGTCTTTCATGCCTACCAGCCCCTGGAGCCACCAGCGGAACGCCAACGTCGCTGACGATATCGACTTCGAGATCAAGGGCGAGGATCTGCAGTTCGTCGAGATCGAACTCGACCCGGGCGAGAGCGCGGTGGCCGAAGCCGGCGCCTTCGTCTGGAAGGACGCCACCGTGCAGATGACCACTGTGTTCGGCGACGGCGCGGCCGACCAGGGCGGCGGCTTCATGGGCAAGCTGCTGGGCGCGGGTAAGCGCCTGATCACGGGCGAGAGCCTCTTTACGACTGTCTTCACGCACCACGGGACCGGCAAGGCCCGCGTGGCGTTCGCCTCGCCGACGCCCGGCACCATCCTGCCGCTGAACTTGGGAGAGCTGGGCGGGACGCTGATCTGCCAGAAGGACAGTTTCCTGGCGGCCGCGCGCGGCGTGTCGATCGGGCTTCACTTCCAGAAGCGGATGATGACCGGCCTGTTTGGCGGCGAAGGCTTCATCATGCAGCGGCTGGACGGCGACGGCTGGGTGTTCGTCCAGATGGGCGGAACGCTGGTCGAGCGCACCCTGGCCCCCGGCGAGGAACTGCACATCGACACCGGCTGTCTGGCCGCCTACACGCCGGACGTCGACTTCGACCTCGTCATGGCCGGCGGCGTCAAGAGCGTGCTGTTCGGCGGCGAAGGTCTGTTCTTCGCCCGCGTGCGCGGTCCCGGTAAGGTCTGGATCCAGTCCCTGCCGTTCGCGCGCCTGGCCGGCCGGATGCTGCAGGCCGCCAACCACCAGGGCGGCAACCAGGGCGAAGGCTCGATCCTGGGCGGCCTTGGCCGGATGATCGACGGGAACTGACGCAACGCCGGCTTAAGTCGTTCGTGACGAAAAATCGTGTCATCTCGGCCGTAGCAAAGCGGAGAGCCGGGACCCAGGGGCGGCCGCGCTGCGTTGGCCCCTGGGTCCCGGATAGCCTCTTCGAGGCTTCCGGGATGACACGGCTAGGGATGGGCTGAACTTGAGAAGCGCATGCCGAGCAGCCGCCGGAGGGGGCGCTGTTCGCTACCCCTTCGTCCGATCCCAGCTGTCGTATTCGTAGGCGATGCAGCGGTCGATCAGCGTGCGCCATACCGGCTCCGCGATCGCTTCGGATAGGCCCGCCTCGCGGGCGGCGGCCTTAACCTTTTCCACCACATCCTCGATCCGCGCCCGGTCGAAGACCTTGTTGCGGTCGGCCTTGATGCGCGCCGCCGCGTCCATGTAGCCCTGACGCTCGGTCAGGAGCTGGACCAAGGCCCGGTCCAGGGCGTCAACGCCCTGGCGCACATCGGCCATGGTCTGGCAGTCGGCGGGCGCGAGGCGCTCATCGACCGTGAGAGTCGTCGTTTTCATGCGCCCCTTTAAGCGGTTTTGGGGCGCTCGGACCATCCCAAAACCTGACGATTCCGCCGTCAGATGCCCGCGCCGTTGTCCATCGTGCGCAGCGCGGCCTCATGGGCCTCGGCCTCGGTCTTCAACCAGTTCACGAAGGCCTTCACCTGCGGGAGGCGGCCTTTCGCCTTGGGGTGAACCACATAGTAAGCGAAGTCGACGGCGGTGGACGCCTCGAACGGGATGACCAGGCGCCCGGAGTCGAGATCGGCCTGGGCTAGGGTGCGTTTGGCCAACGCAATCCCGCGGCCGTTGGCGGCGGCTTCGATGACCAGGCTGGATTGGTTGAAGCGGGGCCCCCGCGCGCCATCGACGCCCTTGATCCCGCGCGCGGCCAGCCACATCGCCCAGTCCGGGCAGCTGTCGTCGGCGTCGGGCGAGCCGTCATGCAGCAAGATGTGATGCTGCAGGTCCTCAGGGCGCTCCAGCGCGTTCTGTTCTAGAAGTTCGGGACTGGCGACCGGCACGACGGTCTCGTGCAGCAGGCGGATGACTTCGAGGCCCGGATAGCGACCTGAGCCGTAGCGGATGGCCATGTCGACCTCGCCAGTAGCGAAGTCCACGACCTCCATACCGGCTGAAAGCCAGACGTCGACCTGGGGGTGGGCCTGCTCGAACTTGCCCAGGCGCGGCACTAGCCACTTGGCGGCGAACGAGGGCGCGGCGGTCAGGGTCAGGCGGCGGCCATCCACGGCGGCGGTCAGCAGGCTGGCGGCCTCGGCCAGCCGATCGAACGCCTCGCGAAGGGCGGGCAGGGCGGTCTGCGCTGCGTCGGTCAGCAGCAGGCCTTTGGGCGTACGCTTGAACAGGGCGGCGCCGACATAGTCTTCCAGGTTCTGGATCTGTTGGCTGACCGCGCCGGGGGTCACCGACAGCTCGTCCGCCGCCCGGCTGAAGTTCAAATGGCGCGCGGCGGCCTCGAACGCGCGCAGGGCGTTCAGCGGCGGCAGGCGACGGCGCTCGTTCGGTCTTTCCATAGTTTTACTGAACGCCCCGGCAGAAGTCCTTGTTTGCGAATTGGCCCCTTCGGCCTGAGTTTGCAAGCGTTCGCTGACGGATTGGCCCTTTTCGTCGGCGCGTGCGAGCGGGGTTGTCCTTAGGGGCGACCCCGCCTTGCGTTCCAACGTTTTATTCCAAGCGGCCTGATAGAGGTTCTAAACCCATGGCCCGCCAGCCGGCCCGAAATCGCCCGCCCGGACTTGTCGTCGTTGGTGGAAAACATGCGGGTCGCGCGCTCGGCGCGGTGTGGCTTGTCGGGGCGGGTCCCGGCGATCCGGACCTGCTGACGTTCCGGGCGTTCAACGCCCTGCGGGCCGCCGACGTCGTTGTGCATGACGGCCTGGTGTCCGAAGAGATTCTCGACCTCGCGCCGAGCCGCGCCCGGCGGATCAATGTCGCCAAGCGCAAGTCGCGCCACACCCTGCCGCAGGATGACATCAACCAACTTTTGGTCGCCCTGGCGGTCGAGGGGCTGACCGTGGTCAGGCTAAAGGGCGGCGATCCGTTCCTTTTCGGTCGCGGCGGAGAGGAGCTGGCGGCCTGTCGCGCCGCGGGCGTCGACTGCCATGTTGTGCCGGGCGTCACCGCCGCCCTGGCGGCCAGCGCCGGCGCCGGGGCGCCGTTGACCCAGAGGGGCTCGGCCCAGGCGGTGACCTTCGTCACCGGTCACGCGGCGCACGGAGAGCCTGACCTCGACTGGCCCGCACTGGCCCGCCCGAACCAGACGGTCGTCGTCTATATGGGCGTCTCGACCGCTGCCCTCATCGCCGAACGCCTAGTCGCGGCGGGGCGCGCGGCGTCGACGCCGGCCCTGATCGTCGAGAATGCGAGCCGCGCGGACGAGCGCCGCCTTCTGACAAGCTTGTCCGGACTGGCCGAGGCCGCCGCCTCCGTGCGCGGACCCGCCCTGCTGATGGTGGGCGAGGCCATGGCGATGGCGGACGTTCAATCTCCTCCTCCGTTGACGGGGGAGGGAGACCGCGAAGCGGTGGAGGGGGCGCTCGCCGCAAAGCGCGCCCCCTCCGTCATCTCGCCCGTGGGCGAGCTGACACCTCCCCCGCTTCGCTGGGGAGGAGAGTTCAAATGAAGGCCGTAGTCGCCAATCGCCTCACGGACGGCGAGGTTGTGTTCTGGAAGTCGGGGCAATGGGTGGAGCGCTTCGGCGACGCCGAGCTGTTCGACTCTGAGGCGCCGGTCGAGCAGGCCGTGGCGGTCGGCAAATCTCAGCCGACCGTCGTGGTCGACGTCTATCCGATCGACCTCGTACAGTCCGAGGGCCGCTGGGCGCCGCTCAGCTATCGCGAACGCATCCGGGCGCTTGGCCCGACCAACGAACCTACGCACGGCAAGCAGGCTGAAGGCGGCGACGCCGTCGAGGCGCTGCGTCACGCCGCCGGCGCGGCGCGCTCGACCGGTCGCGTCGATCTGATCCGCAGAAAGTAGGGCGGCATGTACCAGTACGATCTCATCGACAAGGAATTCCTGGCCGACCGCTCGGCCGAGTTCCGAGGGCAGGTCGCCCGCCGTCTCTCCGGCGAGCTGACCGAGGATCAGTTCAAGCCACTGCGGCTGATGAACGGGCTCTATCTGCAACTGCACGCCTACATGCTGCGGGTCGCGATCCCCTACGGTTCGCTGAATCCGACCCAGGCCCGCCGTCTCGCGCAGATCGCGCGGGACTACGACAAGGGCTATGGCCACTTCACCACACGCCAGAACAGCCAGTTCAACT
>NCDQ01000214.1 GCA_002280275.1 Caulobacter vibrioides
TAGCCGAGGTCCAGGGCGCCAGCCGCGTGGCTGACCTCTACTGCGGCGTCGGCACCTTCACCTTCCCGCTCGCCGAGGTTGCGCAGGTCTATGCCGCCGAGATGAGCGCGCCGGCCATCACCGCTCTCAAGGCCGCGATCGGCGGCGCGCCCGGGCTCAAGCCGATCGCCGCCGAAGCGCACGACCTCGTGCGTCGTCCCGTGCTGAGCACCGAGCTGGCCAAGACTGATGTTGTGGTCATCGATCCGCCACGCGCCGGCGCCGCCGAGCAGACCGTCGAGATCGCCAAGTCCAAGGTGGCCAAGGTGGTGGGCGTCTCGTGTAATCCGCAGACCTTCGCCAAGGACGCGCGCGTACTGGTCGACGCCGGCTTCAAGCTTGTGAGGGTGACGCCTGTGGACCAGTTCGTATGGTCGCCCCATATTGAACTGGTCGGAGTCTTCACGCGGTGAGGGGGCTATGGTCCAGACCAGCAGCGAACGTGGCCGGCCAGCCTTTGCGCTCGACGCCATAGGTCAGGGCGCCAAGGCCGCCGTCAAAGCGGCCTGGTGGACGGCGACAGGCGGTCTCGCTCGCTCCTTGACCCGACCGACGCAGGGCGCCCAGGCCCGGCATTTTGCGCCGACGACCCCGGCGCCCGTCCCAACCAGCTTGCGTCGCGCTTATCTCGAGGCCTTCGAGAAGGACGCGCGTGATGTCGCCAGCGGCGTCTATCCCGCCATCGAGAATGGGCCGGTTCGCCCCACGGCCGCCTTGCGCGAGGCGGCTGACTTCATCGCCGACGCCTTCGAGGTCGACCAGCGGCGACGCAAAGGCGATGGTGTCGAAGTTCGCGATGCGGCCGATCCCTCAATCTATCCAAACTACTACCGTCAGAACTTCCACTTTCAGTCCGGAGGCTGGTTCACCGCCGAGAGCGCGCGCCGCTATGACGCCCAGGTCGAGGCGCTCTTCTCCGGTACGGCGGCCGCGATGCGGCGGCGTGGCTTGTCGCTGTTGGCCCGACACTGGCGCGGTCGGGATCATCGCGGCGCGAAAATCATCGACGTGGCGTGTGGTTCGGGCGCTTTCCTGAAGGATCTGAAGGCGACGTTTCCACGTGCGGCTTTGGCGGGGCTGGATCTGTCAGAAGCTTATCTCGCCAAGTCCCGGCGACGGGCCGGCGTCGGCGGGATCAAGGCGAACGCCGAGACCTTGCCTTTCCCGGATTCCTCTTTGGATGCCGTTACCTGCGTCTATCTCTTCCATGAATTACCGCCTCGCGTGCGACCTGTCGTAGCGGCGAGTCTGGCGCGTGTTCTCAAACCCGGCGGCGTGCTGGTTCTTGTCGACTCCGTCCAGCCGGCGGACACGCCAGATTTGGCGCGCCTGCTCGAAGCCTTCCCCGTCTATTTCCACGAGCCCTACTACGCCAGCTACGCAGAGACTGACCTGCCCAGTCTCTTCGGCGCGGTTGGATTGCGGCTTGTCGCCGAGGACCGCGCCTTTCTTACCAAGGCGCTTCTGCTTGAGAAGCCCGTGAGCTGAGTTGCCAGCGGCGCAGCGCGGCGTCTAAGCAGAGGCGAGTGCGGGGGCGAGAGTTTGCGGATTTACGAGGCTGGGCGACGGTACGAGGCGCTGGATGGTCTGCGCGGCGTCGCCGCCGTAGCGGTGATGCTCTACCACGTCGGCAGCTGGACGGGACGGCCTTGGTTGGTTCCGCACGGCTATCTGGCCGTCGACTTCTTCTTCTGCCTGTCTGGCTTTGTGCTCGCGCACGCCTACGGCGCCCGCGAGATCGGCTGGCTCGGCTTCATGCGGCAGCGGCTGGTGCGGCTGTGGCCCTTGATCGCCCTCACCATGCTGGGCGGCGCCATGGTGATCATCCAGCATCGCGAGAGCGTGCCGGGCTGGTTGGCGCTGGGCTTGCTGATGATCCCGCGCATCTGGATCGACCAGAACGGGTTCTCACCGCTTTTCCCATTGAATCCGCCGGCTTGGTCGCTGTTCTTCGAGCTGGCGGTCGGCGCGGCGTGGTTCCCGCTGCGCCGCTTGGGCGTCTTGGGACACGTGCTGCTGGTCGTGTTGCTGCTGCCGGTGATGCTCTATGTCGCCCACGGCATGGGCGGCGTCCTGACGGGCTGGGATCGCGGCACCTTCGTCATCAGTTTCCTGCGCACCATCTTCGCGTTCTTGCTGGGCTGGGGCTGCTACCGTATGCAAGCCTTCGTCACCTGGACAGCGCCGGTCTGGGTGCTGGCGATCCTTCTGGGCGCGGTGGTCTGCGCGCCCTGGACGCCGCTGAACTGGCTCTACGACTTCGCCTGCGTCAGCGTCGTCTTCCCCCTGATGGTCCTGGCCGGGCGTCGGGACCCCAAGGGTTTCGCCGGCAAGGCTTGCCGGGCGGCGGGGGCGATCTCCTATCCGCTCTATGCGCTGCACTGGCTGGGCTGGGAGCTGCTCCTGCGGGCCTACCGAGCGCTGGGCGGAGAAGGCTATCCCGTCGGGTTCGCCATCGTCGCGATGGTGATGATCGTTGTCGGGTCCTGGGCGGTCCTGAAGGTCTATGACGAACCCGTTCGTCGGCGGCTGAGCGCGCTTGGGGCTGAGCGCAAATAACTTCCAGACCGGTGTCGGAAGACGCCATAGTCCGCCGTCCTTGTGACGGGAGAAGAGGACCGCCATGCTCTACGCTATTCTTTGCTACAACTACGAGGACGTCGTCTGCGCCTGGTCCAAGGAAGAGGACGCGGCTGTGATGGAGAAGCTGGGCGCGGTGCAGCAGCGGTTGGCGGAGGAGGGGCGCTTAGGGCCCGTCGCGCGTCTGATGCCGACCACGGCGGCGACCACTCTGCGCAAGGACCGCGAGCCACCCCTGGTCCTGGATGGTCCCTTCGCTGAGACCAAGGAACAACTGCTGGGCTTTTACGTCGTCGACTGTGACTCCCTCGACGGGGCCCTGCAGATCGCCAAGGATCTGGGCACGACCCGCATCGACATGAACAAGGAGCCGCTGGGCTTCCGCGACATGGACGCCGCCGAGGAGGCCTTTCAGGACGCCTGCCTGCGCGCCCTGAAGGCTTGGCCAAAGAATGGTCCGCCCCGCGATCCGACCGCGTGGCTTATCATGGTCGGTCGCAACGCCGCCATCGACGCCGTCCGCAAGACCAGCCGCAACGCGCCCCTGCCGCCTGAGGAACTGCTCTCAGACCTGGAAGACGCCGAGGCCGAGGCCGCCGAACGGCTGGATAGCGCCCATTATCGCGACGACGTGCTGAGGCTGCTGTTCATCTGCTGCCATCCGGATTTGCCGGCCACGCAGCAGATCGCCTTGGCGCTGCGGATTGTTTCGGGCCTCTCGGTCAGAGAGATCGCGCGGGCCTTTGTCGTCAGCGACGCGGCGATGGAGCAGCGTATTACGCGGGCGAAAGCCAGGATCGGCGCGGGAGACGCCCCGTTCGAGGCGCCGGGACCCGTCGAGCGCGCCGAGCGGTTCGCAGCGGTGGCGGCGATGATCTATCTGGTCTTCAACGAGGGCTACTCGGCTAGCGGCAAGGCGCTCGAAGCTAAGGGCGGCCTTTGCGACGAGGCCATCCGTTTGGCTCGCCTGTTGCTGCGCCTGTTCCCGGCTGAGCCGGAGATGATGGGTTTGGCCGCGCTGCTGCTGCTCCAGCATGCCCGCTCCGACGCGCGCTTTGCGGACGACGGCGCCGCGATCCTGCTTGAGGATCAAGACCGAGGCCTTTGGAATCGCAGAATGATCGATGAGGGTTTGGCCCTGATCGACAAGGCCATGCTCAAGCAGGCGCCTGGACCTTACCAGGTGCAGGCGGCGATCGCCGCCCTGCATGCGCGGGCGGCGCGCGCCGAGGACACCGACTGGGCGGGCATCGATCGCCTATACGCCGCCTTGGAGATCATGCAGCCATCGCCGGTGATCACCCTGAACCGAGCAGTCGCTATCGCGAAGGTTCGCGGCCCCGACGCGGCGCTTGAGATGATCGAGCCGCTTGGCGGCCGGCTTGACGCCTATTTCCTCTATCACGGGGCACGCGGCGCTCTTCTGCTTCAGGCAGGCCGTCGGGCCGAGGCGCATCAGGCCTTCGACCGGGCTATCGCCCTGGCTAATACGGCGGCCGAAGCGGCAAACATCCGACAGTATCTGGATCGCGTCGCGGCCAAGGACTGAACGCCATTTGGCCCGGTCGCTGTAATTGTTCTTGTTATGTTCCGTATAATCGCGCATCGTCCTCTCCATGGCGGAGGCAGCGAAACTTGGGCCGGCGGCGCGAGGGCGCGGCGCCAAATCGAACCGGACGGGACGCTTCGAGTCTCAGGTTCGTGAAGCGTTCGATGATGGGTGGAACGAGGACGCGGAGCCCGCGCAGATTCTGACCCAGCTGCAGCCCATGAAGTCGCGGACAATCATCGCCCGCAACCAGAGTCCCGACGTCGGCTTTGACCGATCGATCAACCCTTATCGCGGTTGCAGCCACGGTTGCATCTACTGCTACGCCCGGCCGGCCCATGCGTATCTTGGTCTGTCGCCAGGTCTGGATTTCGAGAGCAAGATCTTCTTCAAGCCACAGGCGGGGGAGCTGCTCGCCAAGGAGCTCTCCAAGCCCGGCTACAAGCCTGCCACGATCCATATCGGCGGCGACACCGATCCCTATCAGCCTGACGAAAAGACGCTACGCGTCACCCGGCAGGTGATCGAAACCCTGGAGCGATTTGGCCACCCCTTCACGCTGATCACCAAGTCGGCGCTGATCCTGCGGGACCTGGATGTGCTGAGCCGCATGGCCGAGCGGGGGCTGACACGGGTGGCGATTTCGATCACGACCCTGGATCGCCGGCTGGCGCGCAGCATGGAGCCGCGCGCGGCTACGCCCGGCAAGCGCATCGAGGCCGTACGGCGGCTGACCGAGGCGGGCGTGCCGGTAACCGTCATGTTCGCGCCCGCCATACCTGGGCTGAACGACCACGAGGTCGAGGCGGTGCTGGAAGCCGCCGCCAAAGCCGGTGCGACAGGTGCAGGCTATGTGGCGCTACGTCTCCCTCGGGAGATCGCCCAACTGTTCGAGGAATGGCTCGAGGCCGACTATCCCGATCGCGCGCGCAAGGTCATGTCGTTGCGGCATGGGGCGACCGGATGGTGGGCGATGGTCCCGTCGCCGAGGTGCTACGGCAGCGGTTCCATCTGGCGGTCAAGAAGTTTGGTCTCGATCAGCCTTGGACCGCCTTGGACATCAGCCAGTTCAAGCCACCGCGCCCCGTGAGCGCGCAGATGGATCTCTTCGGCTAGTCTCGCCGCTCTTGACCGCGAGGCCTGGGCTCGCGAAGCAAGGGTATGATCTCCGTCGTCCTCATCGCCTCCGAAGACCTGCCTGGCTTGGCCGCCCAGATGTCGATGCTGGTGCCCGCCGCCGTCGACGGCTTGGTGAAGGAAGTCGTGCTGGTCGCTGGCGATGAACCCGGCGTCGAAGCCTTGGCCGAGGACAGTGGGGCTCGGCTCGTGCGCACGAAGGGCGACGCCAAGGAGCGCTTGGCGGCGGGTGCGGGAGCCGCACGGGGCGACTGGGTCCTCACGCTCCGGGCCGACCCAGTGCTGCGCGAGGGATGGCGCGAGCCAGTCGAACGGCATCTAGCCGGTGGAGCCGGGGCGCCCGCAAGATTGATCGCGCCCGGCGGGCTGCTGAGCCGGCTGGCGCCCAAGTTGCACGGCGTATTGCTTCGTCGCCTGGACTGGCCCTCGGGCGCTGTGGATGATGAAAACGGGCTCGCCAGGGTCATCAAGGCGAGGGCGATCAGTTACTAGGCTGCGGCTGGTCGCGAGGCCCAGGCCTCTATGGCAGCTGGGCCATGAGCTGGTCGATAGTCGTGGGCATCTCGACCTGCGGATCCAGGCGGAAGTCGACGGTCCGGGCCCCGCTGGCCACGGCGTCCAGCGTCCTGTTCTCGGCGCCCATCAGTCGGCGGTAGGTCCAGTAGCTAGCCATCACCTTCTCGACGTAGTTGCGGGTTTCCTTGAACGGCAGGCTCTCGATCAGCAGCAGGCTGTCGCAGTCGGCGCCCAGTTGGGCCAGGGTGCGGTTCAGGGTGGCGGGGCCGCCATTATAGGCCGCCACGGCGCGTAGCACGTCCGGGCTCTTGAGGCCTCGATCCATCAGCCAGGTGAAGTAGTCCTGACCCGCCCGCAGGTTGAAGGCCGGATCGAACAGGGGGGTATTATCGGAGCGCAGCTTGTCGTCGCCCACGACGTCGGCGGCCGAGGTCGGGCGCACCTGCATCAAGCCCACCGCGCCCGCGTTGGAGACGGCAAGCGGGTCAAAGCGGCTCTCCTGGCGCACCAGGGCGTAGACCATCGCCTTGTCGATCGTGAAGCCGCCGATCGGATCCAGCGGCGGCAGGGGATAGTCTTCACCGCCCACCCGACGCACCGGGCGGCCAGCGTTGAGCGGCGCCTTGGCGTTCAGCGCCAGGGCCAGGGTCGTCCAGTCGGCGCGAAGGGCCTCGGTGTCGGCCAGGGAAAGCCCGGCCCGAAGCTCCTCTCCAGCCTCGCGCCAGCGACCAATCTGCGCCAGAGCGGCGGCGCGGCGCGCGCGCGGATCGGCGATGACCAAGGCGTTCAGCGACTCAGTGTCGGGACCGGTGTAGGCGACGCGCGTCAGCAGGGTGGCGATCGGATCTTCCTGCGGCTCCGTCACCGGGACGCCCGCGAGGGCCAGTTGGCGCGCGGCGATCATGCCATAGAAGGTGTGCGGCGCATGAGCCGCCCTGAGCAGAAGATCGCGCGCCTGACCGCCATGTCCCTGCTGGCTGGCGGCGCGCGCGGCCCAGAAGGCCCCGGCGGCGCGGAGCCACTCATCTTCGTGGTCGTCGTCAGCGACTTGCTCGAAGAAGCGTTGAGCCTGGGCGGGGTCACCGAGGCGTATGGCCGAAAGTCCGGCGATCCAGCGCTCCCCCCCCGCGATGGCCAGGGCCAGGGCCTGTTGCACGTCGCCCGAATAATAGGCTTCGCGCGCGGCGCGACCCTTGTCGGCCGGCGGCGGACCGCTCTCGTCGGCAATGAACAGGGTAGGGATTGTCGGCTCGACGACGCGCTTACCCTTCGGCTTGCGCTTGAGCGCGAGGCTGTAGACGCGATCGGCGCCGGCCTCCTCGGCATGGCTGTCCAGCCAGCGGGTCAGCTCGCCGTAGCTGGCGGAGTAGCGCGTCGGATGCATGATCTTCGCGAAGGTGAGGCGTCCGGCCAGGCTGCGATCGCGGGTGTTGGCGAAGGCGGCTTCGGCGCTGGCGAAGTCGCCGCGATCAGCGGCGGAGAAGGCCGCGCGATAGTACCGGACATCATCGGGAGACAGGGGTTCCAGCCCGCTGGCCTGAGCGGCCAGGGCGGCGACGGACAACACTAAGGCCGACAGAACGGCCTGAAGGCGAGCCCAAAGCTGCAAAAGCAATACGCGCTCCCCCGAAAGACGCGCGTCCCCGTTCCGACTGGTTGCACGGACCTTAGTGCGGGCGGTCCGGCCGATCAAGCCGCTCGGTCAGGGTCAGCAGGTCCTGCCAGGCCTTCTTCTTCTGGGCGGGCGTCCGCAGAAGGAAGGCCGGGTGCAGGGTCGGCATGGCCGGCAGTTCCGTGGACTGGTCTTCGGCGACCCACTCGAACCAGCGCCCGCGCATCGACAAAATGCCTTCATCGCGCTTGAGCATGGCCTTGGCGGAAGCACCGCCGGCCAGAAGCAGCATCTTGGGCTTCACCAGAGCGATGGCGCGCTCGACGAACGGCGCGCAGACGGCCTGCTCTTGCGGCGTCGGTGTGCGGTTGCCCGGCGGGCGCCAGAATACGGTGTTGGTGATGAATACACGATCTTCGAGGCCTGCGGCCTGGAGCATCCGATCGAGAAGCTTGCCCGCGCGGCCTACGAAGGGTTGTCCCTGAGCATCCTCGTCGGCGCCGGGGCCTTCGCCGATGATCATCAGCGGGGCGTTGCTGACACCGCGCGAGAACACAGCCTGCTTGGCGCCCTGGCTCTTGAGCGGGCAGCCTTCGAAGGCGGCGATGGCTGCGGCGAGACTCTCAAGATCCTGACACGCGGCGGCCGCAGCCTTGGCTGACGCGACCGCAGAGGCGACATCCGGCGAGCGCACCACGGCCATGCCGGGCCGAGATACTGGCGGCGGCGGGGGAGGCTGGCTCTTGGCGCGGAGCATCGCCGCGCCCTCCGCCAGGCGATCAATCGGAGCGTCGGCGTATAGGGCCTCGACGCCCGCATCGGCCCAGAAGGCCAGCAGGCTTTCGACGGCGCGTTGATCGACGGCGAGGCTCATGCGACCGTCTTAACTCGGATTGTCGCCGGTCTCCACGCTGCGCTGCAGCAAAAAATCCGGCTAGGTGCTTGACCACCCCCGCGTCACGTTCGGATAAGCTGTGATTCAAACAGTCATAAGAGCGGCCGTAGGGCCTCACCGGGAGATCCCATGAGCGAAGACCTCGAACGCGAGTCGATGGAATACGACGTCGTCATCGTCGGCGGCGGTCCCGCGGGCCTCTCGGCGGCGATCCGTCTGAAGCAGATGGCCGCCAAGGCCGGGACCGAGATTTCGGTCGCCCTGCTCGAAAAGGGCTCCGAAGTCGGCGCCCATATCCTGTCGGGCGCGGTGATCGATCCCAAGGGTTTGGCTGAACTCTTCCCCAACTGGAAGGAAGAGGGCGCGCCGCTGGAGACGCCAGTCACCAAGGACCGCTTCAAGCTGCTGGGCCCGCAAGGCGAGCTCAGCCTGCCGATGTTCGCCATGCCGCCGTTCATGCACAACCACGGCTGCTACATCGCCTCCCTGGGCAACCTGACCCGCTGGCTGGCCGGCAAGGCTGAAGAGCTGGGCGTCGAGATCTATCCGGGCTTCGCCGCCTCCGACCTCGTCTGGAACGACGACGGCTCGGTCAAGGGCGTAGTGGTCGGCGTGGTCGGCATCGCCAAGGACGGCGAGAAGAAGCCGGACTATCAGCCCGGCATGGAGCTGCACGGCAAGTACGTCTTCATCGCCGAGGGCGTGCGCGGCTCGCTGGCCAAGCAGCTGATCGCCAAGTTCAAGCTGGACGACGGCAAGTCGCCCCAGAAGTACGGCATCGGCATCAAGGAACTGTGGCAGGTGCCGCCGGAGAAGCACCAGCCGGGCCTCGCCGAGCACACCACGGGCTGGCCGCTCGACGATCAGACGGGCGGCGGCAGCTTCATGTACCACTTCGGGGACAACTACGTGGCCATCGGCTACGTCGTACACCTCAACTATAAGAACCCGTGGCTGTCGCCGTTCGACGAGTTCCAGCGCTTCAAGCAGCACCCGTCGGTCCGTCCCTACCTGGAAGGCGGCAAGCGCATCGCTTACGGCGCACGCGCCATCACCGAGGGCGGCTATCAGTCCGTGCCGAAGTTGACCTTCCCGGGCGGGGCCCTGATCGGCTGCTCGGCGGGCTTCGTGAACGTGCCGCGCATCAAGGGCAGCCACAACGCCGTGAAGACCGGCATGCTCGCCGCCGAAGCGGCGTTTGACGCAGTTCAGGCCGGCCGCGCCAGCGATGAGCTGACCGCCTACCAGACGTCCTATGACAAGTCGTGGGTGGCCAAGGAGCTGAAGGTCGTTCGCAACGCCAAGCCGCTGCTGGGCAAGTTCGGCACCACGCTCGGCGGCGCGTTTGGCATGCTCGACATGTGGACGAACCACCTGCTGGGCTTCTCGTTCTTCGGCACCATGAAGCACGAGAAGACCGACGCGGCGTCGACCGGCCTGGC
>NCDQ01000705.1 GCA_002280275.1 Caulobacter vibrioides
GACAGGGTGACCGCCCGCTCGAGATTGACGCTGTCGCCGGCCCGCACGCCGCCCAGATTGGTGCGATCAAGGGTCTCGGCGCTGACGAAGAAGTCCGCAACCCCGGCCTGATCGTGACGGACGACGGTGAGGCAGACCCCGTTGACGGCGACGCTCTCGCCCAGATCCAGATCCGCATAGCCGGTGGCCAGGCTCAGGCGCAGCGCCCCGCCCGCTTCGGACGCTGCGGCTTCGACGCGCCCCACCCGTTCAATGATGCCGGAAAACACGCTTGCTCCTCAGGCTTGGTCGGCGGTTCGGGCGAACCATTCGATGTGGTCGGCCTCGCCGGCCCGGTCGGCCTGACGGATCACGACATGCTCGTCCCACAGCTCCGTCTCGAGCACGCTGGCCAGCAGGGTCGGCCCGCACTCGACCAGGGCCTCCAGGACGCCGTCCGCGGCGAGGTCGGACACCAGGCTGGGGAGCGCGTCATGCAGACTGACGCGGAAGCCCCGGGCCTCGGCGGCCGCGATGTAGTCCGGGGGCGTTCGGCGACGCCGATCCAGAATAGCCAGCCGCCTGGAGAACGGTCGCGGATCGGGCGTTCGGCGGACCGTGAAGGCGGGCGCGTCGGCCAGCACGGTGCCCGAGCCGGTGATGATCGCGTCCGCCCGTCGGCGCAGCGCATGGGCCAGGCTCAACGATGACTCGGAGGTGAAGGTCCGCTGCCCCGGCGGAGGGATCATGTCCCCCTGCCGATTGATCGCCTGCTTGACGGTCAGCCAGGGCCGACGCTCGCGGGCCCACAGGGCGAACGGGGCGATCAGGCGACGGGCGCGACGGACGAGGTCGGCGGCTTCGGGATGCTCAAGATCGCTGAGGAAGCGGACGTCGAGCCCCGCGTCCCGCAGTCGCGCGGCGCCGCCGCCGGCGACGGTCGGGTTGGGATCGGGCGTGGCGATCCAGACGCGCCGGGCCGGGCTGGCCAGGATCGCCTCGACGCAGGGGGGCGTGCGGCCATGGTGGTTGCAGGGCTCCAGGGTGACCAGCACGGT
>NCDQ01000215.1 GCA_002280275.1 Caulobacter vibrioides
CGCGCACGACCTCGCCGGTGGCCGTGACCAGGTCGCCGGGACGGGCGGGGCCGACGAATTCGCCGTTCAGGCTGACCGTCACGGCGTGGCTGCCCGCCAGGTCGCGCCAAGCGATCGCGAACAGGCAGAAGTCGGCGAAGGTCATCATGCAGCCGCCGTGCATGAAGCCGCCGCCGTTCATGTGCTTGGGCTCGGCGCGGAAGGCGCAGGTGACGCGGCCGGTTTCATCCTCGCGGAAATAGAAGGGGCCGGACTGGTCCTCGAACGGGTCCATGCCCTGCCATGTGCGCCAACCAGCCCATTCGCCGGTCTCGACCAGTCGCGAGCTGCTGGAAACCTCGGCCCCGCCGTCCATGCCGTACCCTCCGAAACTTATCGAGGTTCAGTTAGAGCGGTCGCCCATCGGGCGCAAGCCGCGCCTCGCGTTCGAGCGCGATCCGTGGCATTGCGAAGCGCATGACGACCCCGATCCAAGACACCATCCTCTCCCAACTGGCGGCCCTGCCGGCCGGCAAGTCGATCGACCCGATGAACGTCGCCAAGGCGATCCAGCCCGAGCGCTGGCAACAGCAACTGGGCCACGTGCGCACCAACGCCATTGAGCTGGCCCGCGAGGGCAAGGTCGTGATCCTGCGCCACAACAAGCCGACCAATCCGGAGAAGTTCAGGGGCGTCTATCGCATCCGCCTACGCCTGGAAGGCGACCCGACCAGCTTCGAGGAGCCGGCCAGCGGCGAAGAATAGTCGCTACCGCAAGTTCGTCTTGAAAAGAAACTAAGTCGATGGCCTATGGTCTCTCAAACTAGGGAGACCATCGATGCTCATCTACGGCTCGTCGCTTTCGCCGTTCGTCCGCAAGACCATGGTGTTCGCCACCGAAAAGGGGCTGGCGTACGACAACAAGGTGGTCCGGCTGGGCCAGCCCGACACCGAGTTCGACGCCTGCAGCCCGTTCGGCAAGATCCCAGGCTTCCAGGACGGCGATTTCAAGATCTCCGACTCCTCGGCGATCATCACCTACCTGGACGCGGCCCATCCCGAGCCGAACCTGATCCCGACCGAGCCCAAGGCCCGCGCGCGGACCGTCTGGTACGAGGAGTACGCCGACTCGATCTTTGTCGGCGCTGCGGGCCCGATCTTCTTCAACCGCGTGGTGGGGCCGCGCTTCATGGGCGCCCAGCCCGAGAGCCAGGTGAAGAGTCCAAGGCCTATGCGGACGCTATCCTGGCCCGGCCGTCGTTTGCAGACATCATCAAGCGCGAGCGTCGGATGCTCGGGGCCTAAGGCTCTGCTTGGGGCGGCGGACGGGATCGCCTACATCCCGTCCATGGCTCTCGACGCGCTTCTTGAGGAAATCTCCGCCTGCCGGGTGTGTGCGCCGTACCTGCCGCACACGCCGCGGCCGGTGACGCGGGTCAGCGCCGCGACGCGCATCCTGATCGCCGGCCAGGCGCCGGGGCGACTCGTCCATGAAACCGGTCTTCCGTTCAATGATCCCTCGGGCGTCCGACTTCGCCAGTGGATGGGGATCGACCGCGAGACCTTCTATGGCCGCTCCGAGATCGGCGTGGCGGCCATGGCCTTCTGCTTTCCGGGGACCAATCCCAAGGGCGGCGACTATCCGCCGCCGCCGCGCTGCGCGGCGCTGTGGCGGTCGCGGCTGCTGGCGGCCTTGCCGAATGTTGAGCTGACTCTGCTGGTGGGCGGCTACGCCCAGGATTGGGCGCTGGCCGGTCGAACTGGCAGGACCATGACCGAGACGGTCGCCCGCTGGCGCGAGTTCGGGCCTAACGTGCTTCCGCTGCCGCATCCATCCTGGCGCAATACGGCCTGGTTGAAGCGCAATCCCTGGTTCGAGGCTGAGGTGACGCCCTTCCTTCGCCAGCGTGTCACGGACATTCTGGGCCGATGAACCGCCGCGCCCTGATCCTGACCGCTTCGGCCGCCGCGCTGTCGGCGTGCGCGCCGCTGCGCCAGAGACCGGAACTGGCGGCGCTGGGTTTTCGCGGACCGCGCCTGACGGACGAGGCCTTCGTCAGCTTTGACGGCGCCAAGCTGGGCCTGATGCGCTGGCTGCCGGCGAGCGAGCCCGAATGGGTGATTGTCGGTCTGCACGGCATGAACGACTACTCGAACGCCTATCACCTGGCCGCCGCCTGGTGGGCGGGGAGGGGGATCGCGACCTATGCGCTGGACGTGCGCGGGTTCGGACGTTCGCCCGAGCGCGGCGTCTGGGCGCCGGTCGATCTGGTCATTGAGGATGTCCGCCTCCTGGTCGAAGCCGTGCGCGAGCGACATCCGAACGCCAAGATCGCCCTGGCGGGGATCAGCATGGGCGGCGCACTGGCGATCAGCGCCATGGCGGCTCAGAGCCCGCCCCGCGTGGACAGGCTGATGCTGTTCGCGCCGGCGGTCTGGGGATGGTCGAACCAGCCCCTGCCCAACAAGCTCAGCCTGTGGATCACTGCGCACACCAAAGGCGACTGGGTGGTCAAGCCGCCCGAATGGCTGGTCCGCGAGGTGACGCCCTCGGACAACATCGAAGAGTTGCGTCGGATGGGGCGCGACCCGTTGATGATCTGGGGCGCGCGCTCCGACACCCTGTATGGCCTCGTCGACCTGATGGAGCGCGCCTGGACCTCGCCGGGCGCGATCTCCGTCCCGGTCGCCTGGTTCTACGGCGCCAACGATCACATCATTCCCCGCGCGCCGACGGTCGAGGCGGTGAGTCGCCTGAAGCCCGGCGCGCGAACCGCGTACTACCCGAAGGGCTACCACCTCCTGCTGGTCGATCAGCAGGCCGAAGCGGTCTGGCGAGACGCCGAGGCGTTCCTGCGCGACCCGCCCGGCGCCTGGCCGCCGTCTGGGGTTCCGGCCATTCCCGCCAACGTTGCGGGCATGACAGCGTTGGACCCGCCCAAGGCAGCCAAACGTACCTTGTCGCAAGGGCAGCCTTCGGGCTTGTGAGCCGGGGAAACCCAGCGTACACCGCCCGCCAACTTCATTCGGCTGAGGCGAGACCGGCAGCATGACCTTGTTCGATTCCCCCGATTTCGAGGGACACGAAGGCGTTCACGCTTTCTTCGACGAAAAAACTGGTCTGAAGTCGATCATCGCGGTCCATTCCACCGCACGCGGGCCGGCCGCCGGCGGCTGTCGCATGTGGGACTATTCCAGCGCCGATGCAGCCCTGACGGACGCCCTGCGGCTGTCGCGCGGCATGTCGTACAAGAACGCCATGGCCGATCTCGACTTCGGCGGCGGCAAGGCCGTGATCATCGGCGACAGCCGCAGCCAGAAGACGCCGGAACTGTTTGAAGCCTTTGGTCGCGCCGTCGACAGCCTGGGTGGCCAGTACTGGACTGCCGAGGACGTCGGCGTTTCGCCGTCGGACCTGGAAAGCACCCGCAAGACCACTCGCTTCGTCGCCGGTCTGGAAGGCCACGCGGCCGCGTCGGGCGATCCCTCGCCGGTGACCGCCGAGGGCGTGTTCCGGGGCGTGCGCCTCTGCGTCGAGCGCGCCCTGAACCGCGACCTGAAGGGCGTTCGCGTCGCCATTCAGGGCGTCGGCCACGTCGGCGCCTATCTGGCCGAGAAGCTGCACGCCGCTGGCGCCGAGCTGATCATCGCCGACGTCAACCAAGTGGCACTGGCTGAGGTGGCCGCCAAGACCGGCGCCACGATCGTGCCGACCGATGCGATCTTCGACGTCGAGGCCGATGTCTTTGCACCGTGTGCTTTGGGCGGCGCGATCTCGAACGCGACCCTGCCGCGTCTGAAGGTCAAGGTGATCGCCGGCGGCGCCAACAACCAGCTGGCCGACGCTATGATCGGCCAGACGGTGTTTGATCTCGGCATCCTCTATGCGCCGGACTACGTCATCAATGGCGGCGGCATCATCAATGTGGCGGCCGAGATCCGCGCCCTGGAAGCCGGCGGCGCCTTCGACGGCGGCTGGGTGGCGGCCAAGCTCGACCGTCTGGCGCAGACCCTAGCGGAAGTGATCGATCAGTCGATCGCCGAAAAGCGTCCGGCCAACCTTGTCGCCGACGAGATCGCGCGCGTACGGATTGCCTCGGCGCGCGGCTGAGGCAGCTGAGATTGCGATCCGGTCCGCGCTCAGCGCGGCCGGACGGGATCAGCGTCCGCGAATCGAAACGGTGACGCCGACCACGGTGTCCTTGTCGGAATAGTCGATGCCTTTGAACTTGCGTCGTGTCGCCGATAGGGCGACCTGACGGTTGTCCTTGCGATAGCCGACCCCGACCTGGCGGCTGCCAAAGCGGGCGATCTTATCTTCACTGAAGCCGGCGTTGCGCCAGCCGTTGAGGGTGTCGCGCACCATGTTCAGGCTGTAGGCCTTGCCGGAGCTGGCGGCGAACAGCATCCAGCGCCCGCGACGCAGATCCTCTGCCGAGGCGCTGGCCTTCGAGATCAGGTTCGAAGCGTTCAGGCTCAGGCGCTTCACCGCGTCGGACTGCACGCCTAGCGGTGTGAACGGCAGGGGCTCCTTGACGATCTCCGCCTTCAGAACCTTGGGGTAGGGCCGGTAGGTCTTGACCTGGTTCAGGGCCAACACGGGGCGCGGGTGCGCCGGCGCAGCCTCGGCGAGAACCCGTGTGGACACGCGGGCGGTGGGCGTTTCGGCCTGGGCGTAGGTTTTCGGGGGCGCAGGCGGCTCTTGCTTCGACGGCGCCGCGCCGGCCAAGCCGGTTTCCGAGGGCCCCCCCGCCAGCGCCACGGTCGCTACGGCCGGCGCCGCCGTGGCTTCCGCAGGGGTGGCTCGAGAGTGCTCTCCGCCGTAGCGCGCCGTTGCGATGGGCGCGTCGAGGTCTTCGACAGCGCCGCCGCTTTGGGGGCCGCCCGCGAGCGTCAGGGTCTGATTGAACTCTTCAGGGACACGCGTAGACCACGCCGTCGCGGTTCCCACGCCCGCGAGGCCTGCCGCCACCAGCACACATCCGAGCGCGACATGTCGCATGCTCGATCGCTCCCCATTCCCTGCCCGTAAGGTTAAGGGCGCCGCTGGGCGCTGTACAGTCGTCTAGCGTGTGAGTTGAACGCCTGCGCTGAGATGACGCGTCCAAATTGGGGACCTCAGCGTCGGGGCGTGCGGCGGGCGGTTTCCCTTAGCCGCAAAGGCTCAGGGGCGTGCTCGGAAAGCCGTCCCCGGCGGGGCGAAGTCGTCTCGTCAGGAAGCCCTGGCGCCCGCGCGGCGGGCGATCAGGCGCGGAAACCCGCCTCGGCGAATCCCAGCATGCGGTTCAGCAGGGCCACGACGTCGGCTTCGCTGGTCTGGCCCTCGGACAGCACGTTCAGCCGGTCGAACTCGGCGAAGCGGTTGTTGTGCAGCATGCCCAGGGTGAAGTGCAGTCGCCAGTAGACCTCCTCGGGCGACAGGTCCGGGCGAGCGCGCAGCAGGGCGTCTGAGAAGCGGCGCAGGTGAGAGACGTCGGTCTTCAGCACCTGGCGGATCTCGTCGGTGCCCTCGCTGCGGGCGCGGATCAGGAACTGCAGCGAGATGCGGCGCTCATGGTCGGGCGCCAGCCAGCGCAGGGGCGGGGTCAGCAGGGCGGCCAGGATTTCGCGAAGAGGCGGCGCGCCGGCGTTACGGTCATTGGCCTCGTGCAGCATCTTGGCGCGCTCGCGATTGAGCTCGGCCGTGCGCCGCTTGAAGATCTCGAACAGCAACGCGTCCTTGGAGCCAAAGTGATAGTTCACCGAGGCCAGATTCACGCCGGCGGCGGCCGTGATGTCACGCACCGAAACGTTCT
>NCDQ01000706.1 GCA_002280275.1 Caulobacter vibrioides
TTTGACACGCTTGGAACGCCTGTGGGAGTGCTTCTCCTGCTGCCTGCGGTCGTGTCTCTGCATGCGCTTGATGTACACACCGTGCAGAGGATCCGAGCGCGGCTTGCTCGTAGACTTGGGTCCGATCAGTTGGAGCTCCGCCGCGCGGTCGGCGTTGCTGCTGGTGCTCTGCTCGTTCTGATCCGACTCTTCTGTGGCCTCTGCGCGGGCTCTGGCACGTGCGCCGTGCATCATGTATGATCCCCACTGGTGTGAGGTTGGGAAGCAGTTCACTCTCCACGGCCCTTCCAGCAATGGGGAGTTGTCCGGTTTGACCGGCACGCGCTGGGGCAGGAAGTGTTCGCGACCCTCTCTCCAGGCATTGGAGACAAAAATGGGGCAGTTGAGGTAGTATTCCCGGAGGATGGCACCCTCTCCAGGAACACGCGGCGCATCCGTTCCCACACCGTCTCGCCAGAACGCGCGCAGAAAGGTCAGCAGTACCTGGCTGTGTTGTGCCGGCAGAGTGTTCGGATCAGGAATGCCGTGAGTGATGCCGGCGGTGCTGCAGCGCGAGTATTCGCGCATCCAGTTGCGAAAAACAAGGATGTTTTCGCGCGCAGTGTCCGGATGGGCGTCGTAGGCTCTCATCTGCACCGACAGAACCAGATTGCGTTTGGTGTTCCGCAGCGCATTGGCAGGTGGCACACTGCCGAGCGCGCGTCTGTAGCGCTCGTCCATGTCGCGGTTGTCCACGTCATCCTCGGCCACGTTGTCGATCAGCTTGTTCATCACCGCAGCCGCGTGATGCTTGTTGGCGGACAGCGCATACTCTCTGCGCCCTCGTTCCAGCTCGTTGGCCAGCGGATCAGCACTGTCGTGGCGCTGTAGGCGTCCAAACTGCAACAGTTGGTCTGGCTGTGGCAGGTCACGTAGGTGGGCTGGCAGCAGAGGGGGGTCTCCTCCCAGCGCCGGAGACCGGCGTCGGCGCGCAGTTCGCGGGCCAGGCGGTCGGGATCGCCCAGGGCGGCAGCCGCTTCGGCCTCGGTGCGGCC
>NCDQ01000216.1 GCA_002280275.1 Caulobacter vibrioides
GGCGCTGGAAGGCGGTCTCGACCGCGTCGGCGAGCTTGTCGACCAGGCTCTCGTGGACGATCAGGCGGCGCAAGGACGTACAGCGCTGGCCCGCCGTGCCCGCCGCCGAGAAAACGATGGCGCGCAAGGCCAGCGACAGGTCGGCCGAGGGCGCGACGATCATGGCGTTGTTGCCGCCCAGCTCCAGGATCGAGCGGCCAAAGCGCTCGGCGACCATCGGGGCCACGGCGCGGCCCATGCGGGTCGAGCCGGTGGCGCTGACCAGCGGAATGCGCGGATCGCGAGCCAGCCGCTCGCCGGCGTCGCGGGCGCCCAGCACCACCGACGACAGGCCCTCTGGCGCGTCGCCGAAGCGGGCCAGGGCGCGCTCCAGGATCGCCTGGGTCGCGAGCGCCGTCAGGGGCGTCTTTTCCGACGGTTTCCAGATCACCGGATCGCCGCAGACCAGGGCCAGGCAGGCGTTCCAGGCCCAGACGGCGACCGGGAAGTTGAAGGCGCTGATCACCGCCACCGGACCCAGCGGGTGCCAAGTCTCGCGCATCGCATGGCCGGGACGCTCCGAAGCAATGGTCAGGCCGTGCAGCTGGCGCGACAGACCCACGGCGAAGTCGCAGATGTCGATCATCTCCTGGACTTCGCCGGCCGCCTCGGAGGCGATCTTGCCGGCTTCCAGGGTGACGAGGGCCGCGAGATCGGCCTTGGCGGCGCGCAGCTCTTCGCCGAACAGCCGGACCAGCTCGCCGCGTCGCGGGGCGGGGACGACGCGCCAGTCGGCGAAGGCCCGGCCGGCGGCGGCGACCTTGGCCTCGATCTGCCGGGCGTCGTCGAAGGCGACGTGGGCCAGGATGGCGCCGTCGATCGGGCCGCGCACGGGCTCTCCGGCGTCGGCGGGCAGCGGCGGCGCGCCCAGCTTGGCCAGGATCTCGCGGGCGTGGGCGGGGGGAGTTGGAAAGGCTTGCGTCATGGCGCGAGGACACGCCGGGGCGGGGAGGCGGTCAAGTCCCCCTCAAGGCGTTGCTAGCGTTGCGAGTCTCGCGCCCAGCGGTTAGGGACGGACAAAGCAGGAGAACCCCCATGGCGCAGGCGAAACTCATCGACGGCAAGGCCTTCGCGGCCGATCTGAGGGCCAAGATCGCCGAGGAGGTCGCCGCCCTTAAGGCTGAGCATGGCGTAACGCCGGGCCTGGCGGTCGTGCTGGTCGGCGAGGATCCGGCCAGCCAGGTCTATGTCCGCAACAAGGGCGAGCAGACGACCGCTGCGGGCATGTACTCCGAGACCCACCGCCTGCCGGAGACCACCACGCAGGACGAACTGCTGGCGGTCGTGGCCAAGCTGAACGCCGATCCCAAGATCCATGGCGTGCTGGTGCAGTTTCCGGTGCCGCCGCACATTAGCCAGATGGACGTCGTGGCCGCCCTGTCGCCCGACAAGGACGTCGACGGCCTGACCGTGACCAACGCCGGGCGCCTGGCCAGCGGCCTGCCGGCCTTGGCGCCTTGCACGCCGACGGGCTGCATGATGCTGATCAAGGACGCGATCGGCGACCTGAAGGGCAAGACCGCCGTTGTCATCGGCCGCTCGAACCTGATGGGCAAGCCGATGGCCCAGATGCTGTTGGCCGCCGACTGCACCGTCACCATCGCCCACTCGCGCAGCCAGGACCTGCCCTCGATCGTGCGCCAGGCCGACATCGTCGTGGCCGCCGTGGGCCGCGCCGAGATGGTCAAGGCCGACTGGGTCAAGCCGGGAGCGGTGGTCATCGATGTCGGCATCACCCGCTTCCCGGCCCGGGATCCGGAAGCGGCTGCAGCAGGCAAGACCCGGCTTGTCGGCGACGTCGCCTTCGACGAGGTTAGGGAGGTCGCCGGCGCGATTACGCCGGTTCCGGGGGGCGTTGGACCGATGACGATTGCTTGCTTGCTGGCCAATACGCTGACGGCGGCCAAACGCCTGTCGGGGATCGCCTGATGCGCAGGGGGCTGGTTCTCGTCGTCGCCGGCCTCGTCGTTTCGGCTTGCGGGGCCAAGGTCCCGCCGCCGCCCACGCCTGAACAGGCCCTGGCGCTGCGTCCAGCTGATGCGCGGCTGGCCAGCCTATACGAAACCTCGTGCCACGCCTGTCACGCCATCCCGGAGACCGGCGCGCCGATGGTCCATGATCGCGCCGCCTGGGACCCGCGCTGGAAGCAAGGCGAGGCGGTTTTGCTGGATCACACCATCCAGGGTTTCAACGCCATGCCGGCGACCGGCCAATGCGCGACTTGCACGCCGGATGATTTCAAGGCCCTGATACGCTTCATGGCGGGGCGAGACGACTCCGCGTCTTAGAACACGGGGAGGCGGCATGATCTCGCGGCGTGGGGCTCTGATCGCGGGCGGAACGGGAGCGGCGGTGGTCGCCGGCGGTGCGGGCGCCGCCTATATGGTCGCCACCGGAGATAAGCCCGAACCGCCGTCGCCGGCGTCAGTCAACGCCCAGGGCAAGGTGCTGTGGCGCAACTGGTCGGGCGTGCAGCACGCCTATCCCGCCGCCCGCCTGGCCCCTAAGGACGAGGGCGAACTGGCCACCGCGCTGAAGGTCGCCCAGGCCCCGATCCGGCCCGTCGGCTCGGGCCACTCCTTCACCGCCCTGGCGCCCACCGATGGGACCCTGGTCTCGCTGGACTCGATGTCGGGGATCGTGAGCTGGGAAGGCGATGAAGCGATCGTCATGACCGGCACTCGCCTCGGCGCGCTGGGGCCCTTGCTGGCCGAGAAGGGGCGGGCGCTCACGAACCTGCCCGACATCAACAAGCAGTCGCTGGGCGGCGCGCTGGGCACGGCGACGCACGGCACCGGGATCAAGCTTCCGGCCATGCACGGCGACGTCACGGGCCTGCGGCTGGTCACGCCGTCGGGCAAGATCATCGACGCTGACGCGACCAACAATCCCGAGATTTTCCAGGCCGCCCGCGTCTCGCTGGGCGCGCTGGGGGTGATCAGCCAGGTGCGGATCCGCACCAGCGCCAACCGCCGCCTGCGCCGCCGCGTCTGGCTGGAGCCCTTCGAGGAGGCCATGGCGAAGGCCGACAGCCGCTGGGCTCAGCATCGCAACTTCGAGTTCTACGCCGTGCCGTTCACCGGACTGGCGGTGAACATCACCCATGACGAGACCGACGATCCGGCCGAGGCGCGCGGTCCCGACCAGGATGTCGAGTTCCTGCAGGCGCTGAGAGGCCTGCGGAACCTGCTGGGTTTCGCCACGCCGCTGCGCAAGGCGGCCGCCAAGGCGCTCTTGTCCTCGGCCAAGCCTGAAACCGCCGTCGACGAAGGCTGGAAGCTGCTCTCGACCGAACGCCCGGTGCGCTTCAACGAGATGGAGTTCCACCTGCCGGTCGAGAACCAGCTCAAGGCTCTGGACGAGGTGATGCGGGCCATCGAGACCGAACGACCCGATGTGTTCTTCCCGATCGAGGTGCGCCGCATTGCGGGCGATGACGCCTGGCTGTCGCCGTTCCACGGCGGGCCGCGCGGGTCGGTGGCGGTTCACGCCTATTATCGCGACGACTTCAGCTTCCTGTATCAGCTGATCGAGCCCATCTTCCGTCGCCACGACGGCCGTCCGCACTGGGGCAAGCTCCACACGCTGCGCGGCCGGCAGCTGGAGGCGATCTATCCGCGCTGGAAGGATTTTCTGGAGGTGCGCCAGGATCTGGACCCCGAGGCGCGGATGCTCAATCCGTACCTCAAGGGTCTGTTTGGTCTGATGTAATTAGGGCGTGGCGCCGAAAGGGGGAACCAGTCTCGGCGCAAGTCACGTTCTAAGTCTTTGATTTAGAGCCTTGTTATCGCGTCAAAACGATTCCGTTTTGACGCGCGAGGCTCTAGCCGGCGGCGCTGAGATACTCAGCGACGCGCGCTTCGAGTTCGGTGGTCAGGGCCTTGCCGACGGGATGGGTGTCGACCTTGATGTCGTCGCGCACGCAGGCCTTGATCGCATCGATATGGGCGTCGACCAAGAACATCGGGGCCTTAAGACGCGTGTCGGGATCGTCGATCAGCTTGCAAAGCGAAGCCGCCAGTCGCGTGATCAGCGGGAATTCATAGGTCGCGCCCAGACCCTTCAGGTCGTGCGCCCGGAGATAGAGCGTCTCGACCGTCTGGGCGTTGAGGCCCTCGGTCTTCACCGCCTGGCGAGCGGCTTCCAACTTGACGATCTCGTCGTTGAGCCATTGCGCGAAATTGCCCGAAAGGCTCTTAAGCGCCGCCTCGGCCTTGGCGATGGCCGCCATGTCGATGCCGCCACGCCCGCCCACCTTGAGCTTGAGCATGTTCGGCACCTGGATCACCTCAGCGGTGGTCTTGTTGGTCACTCTTCGCCTCCCCAGCGGCGGTACAAGTTAAGTATGACTAACATAGCAGGCGTTAATATTGGATGAGACGAGGATTTCTGTGCGACTCAACGTCTCATGGCCTGACTAGGCGGAGAACTGTTCAGCCAGAACGCGCTCCTCCAGGCTCCGGCCTGCATCGAAAAGCATGGACAGGGATGTGCCGCGGTCCTCGGAGATATGCACCTCCATGACGTCGCGAACCTCGAAGTTGTCCGCTACCGCGCTGACGGGGCGTTTGTCCGCCTCCAGGATCTCGAAGGTCACCCGCGCCGACTGAGGCAGCAGCGCGCCGCGCCAACGGCGGGGGCGGAAGGCGCTGATCGGGGTCAA
>NCDQ01000707.1 GCA_002280275.1 Caulobacter vibrioides
TTGCCTTTGATCTTGTCGGTGAGTTCACCCATGATTTCAAACTCCTGGAGCCATATTGCCTTGTCGAGGAGAACGGTCTTGGCCCGTCGCTGGTTCCGCGCTGCCCAAGGCGTCAGCGCCGCGTATCGGTCGCGATCCAGTTCGTCTCCCAGCTCACGCCGCCATTGTCCGAAAAGGCCTGCTCGAAACGCGCCGAATTCGGCGTGACGTCGGAAATCACAAAGCGGACGAGGACGGTGCGGCCGCCGACCGTGTCGACCCCATAGAAGATTCCCTGCCCCTTCGCGTCGAACGCACCGGTCACCGGCGGACTCAAAACGCCGCTTCGGGCGCTTGCGAAGTTGAGCGTCCATTGGCGGGTCTCAGGATTGTAGAGCCGCAGCGATGCGCCCTCGATCCGGCCTGCCTCCCCTTCCACTGACAGCTCGACCAGGTTCGCCCGCCCGTCCAGGACCGGCCGGACCTCGGTCGTGCCGCGATATTCGAGCCAGCGGTTCGATCCTCTCAGGGGTTCGGGCAGGTAGCGCAAGTGCGTGGTCCAGCTGCCGATCTCCCAATCGAAATCATGGCTCCCGTCGCGCGACTGCTGCGCGCCGGTCGGCGGCGCCGCCTGGGCGAAGCTCGAAGCGGGCCCGGCCAGCGCCGTCATAGCGAGCACGGCCGCGACAGATCCTCCTCCGCGTCGCATCCTTCCCTCCGTTATCTGGCCGAAACCCTGTCCAGGAAGCGCAGCACCGCCGCCCAGGCCGGCTCCGCCCCTTCCGGATTCTTCGCGCGCAGGAGCGTCGACGATCCGTGGACCCCGCCCAGCTTGGGGACGAATTGCTCCTTCTCGCCCGGCACCGCGGCGAGGATCTCGCGCGCCGCGTCGATTTCCTTCCCGTCCTGCGCCGAAGTCGCGAAGACCGGCGCCTTCACCTTGGCCGCGGCGGCCCGGATCAGCCTGGGATCGTCGAAATACTCCCCCGGTGAGAAGGCGAGCAGCGCCTTGACCTGGTCCGGATGCTCGGCGGCGAGCAGGAAGATCAA
>NCDQ01000217.1 GCA_002280275.1 Caulobacter vibrioides
AGCTGGCGCACAGGATGGCGCCCAGCACCTCGGAGGTCCGCCGCCCCTCCATGTAGCCGAACACCAGACCCCAGATCATGCCCAGCGGCAGCCCGTTCAGGAACAGGGCCAGGACGTTCCACGGCGCGGGAACCACCGCGAAGGCCAGCAAGGCGAGCCATGACGCGCCGATCAACCCGAGAATGGCCGCGCCACGGCGCGCGGGCGCGATTTCCGAGATCACCTTGACGCCGATGAACTTGGACAGCGCGTAGCCAATCACCTGGGCCAGGACGAGCGCGATCTTGTAGTCGATCGCAAAGCTCCAGCCCTCGACCACGCCAAAGGTGGCCGCCGCGAAAGGCTTGCGAAAGGCGTACATCGAGAAATAGGCGCAGAACCCCGCAAGACCCGCGAACAGGGCGAAAGCCAGCGGATGGGCGTGTTCGAGCCAGCGTCGAGGACCAGATGTCATGGAAACGCCCCTTGTGGAGCGCTCTGGTCTATACCACGTAAATGTCGGCTCGATGACGCGCCTAGACGCTATCGGACGCGTATGTCCACGCTCACGGTCAGGGCGTCATGACGCCAGTATTCCTGGTCGTACTCGACCACATTGCCCTGAGCATCATAGCAGGTGCGCATCAGGCTCAGACCCGGCAGGCCCGACTTCACGCGCAGGGCCTCGGCCTCGCCGCGCGTCAGGGCGCAAGGTCGCATGTCGACCTTGTTGCGCGCGACGCCAATGCCATAGACCGACTTCAGGACGCTGGTCAGGGAGCCGTTCAGATCGTGCTCGATCAGGCCCGGCGCGCGCGCCGCGTCGACGATGATGCTCTCGATCAGCACCGCCCGGCCGTCGATCGAGCGACGCCGGTGGATCCAGTACATCGGCGCCCCGACCGGACGCGAGAAGATCTGGGACAGCACGCCATCGCAGGCGATCTCGACCTTGCTGAGCGTTTCGGTCTCGGGTCGCCGTCCCTGCGCCTCGACATAGGACATGAAGCCTTCCCAGCGGGTCGGATCATAGACCACGGGCGGCGGAGAGACGTACCAGCCGCTGCGATCCTTGCGATAGATGATCCCCTCGGCCTCGAGCTGGAAGAGCGCCTCGCGCACCGTGCCGCGGGCCACGCCCCCGCCGATCTGCAACTGACGTTCCGACGGCAACCGCTCGCCCGGCTTGAACGCTCCAGCCGTGATGCGTGCGGCGATGTCGTCGCGCACGCCGATATACTGAAGACTGTCGGGCTGTTGCATCAAACGACCTAGTCGGCGGTCGAATCCCGCCAAGTATAAGGATGTGAGGGGGGCGCCCTCGGGTCAAGGAACCCTGTGGGTCATCAACGGGCGCTCAAGGCGGTGTCACGAAAGATTCGTCATCCAGTCGCCCAATCTGGTCTATACCAAAATTGATTAGAGAGGCCAACCATGCTAGCGGAACGACGCTTTGGGCGCTTACGCTTGGCGACCACGGTTTGACGGATATCGCATGACCTCCAGTGCTTCGGCCGACGCCTTTCTGACTGAGATCACCGACCTGTTCTCGCGCCTGGGCGACCTGCACTATGGCGAGGACGTCACCCAGATGGACCACGCCCTGCAGACGGCGCTGCACGCCGAACTGGACGGCGCCTCGCCGGCCCTGGTCGCCGCCGCTCTGCTGCACGACATCGGCCATCTGATGCAGAAGATCGGTGAGGACGCAGCCGATCGGGGCATCGACACCCGCCACGAGCAGATCGGAGCCGGCTATCTGGCCCGCGCTTTTGGTCCCGATGTGACCGAACCGATCCGCCTGCATGTGGCGGCCAAGCGCTATCGCGTCGCTGTGGACCCCGCCTACGCCAGCCGCCTCAGCTACGCCTCCCAACAGAGCCTGGCCCTGCAGGGCGGCCCGATGGGCCCCGACGAGATCAAGGTCTTCCTGGCTGACCCCCACGCCCTCGCCGCGCAACAGCTCCGCAGCTACGACGAGGCCGGCAAGGATCTGGACGCCGACGTCGCCAGCTTCGAGAGCTATCATGATCTGATGCGCGGTCTGATCGACGAGGCGGGCAAGCTCTAGCTCGGCCGCTCGCCCCGCGCGATCCGGGCCTCGATCTCGGCCAGCGCCGGGCCGAGTTCAGCGATCGTTTCGACCACATAGTGCGCGCCGGCGTCCCATAGAGCCTTGGCGGACACCGCGACACGGGCGGCCCGGTCCTCGGCCGGCAAGCTGGCCAGCGCCGTCTCGCTCAAGCCAACGCCGTTGCCGGACGCCGAGAGACCGATGGCCCAGGCGCCGGGCGGGCCAGGCTCCCAGGTCCACAAGCGCCTTCCACATCATCAGCGGCGAGGGCCGTCCCTCGCGCGTCTCGCCGGCGCAGACCACGACGTCCGGCGCATAGCCCTGATCGGCGGCCAGCGGCAGGATGTCGGTCATCATCGGCCGCGTGTAGCCGGTCGTCGAACCGATCCGGACGCCGCGCGCCCGCAGATCCGCGACCAGAGACGCCGCCCCCGGCATCAGGGCGGCGCAATCGCGCGCGGCCGCGCGCATCTTGGGCTCGACGGCGTCGTGCAGGCGATCGACGTCGGCTTCGTCGCTGGCCTGGCCATGACGCGCGCGCCAGGCGTCGGCGACGCGCGGCGCCGCCAACAGGGCGCGGATGTGATCGCGCTTGGCGCGGCCCATGTCGCGCCGCGCTTCGGCCTCGGTGACCTCGACGCCGACCTCCCCGAACACCTCCAGCAAGGCCAGCACCGGCGCGCGGCAGCCGAAGTCCACCATCGTGCCGGCCCAGTCGAAGACGACGGCCTGGATCGAGCTTTGGGTCACGCGAAGGCTCCTTGGGGAAGGTCAAACAGGTCGGCGACGACCGTCTCGGCCAGACCAAAGGCGGTCGAGGCGCCGGTCCCGCCGGTCACCACGACAAGCCGCACGTTCGGCATGGGCGTCTCGACCAGGCTGTGCCCGGCGGCCGAGGCGTAGGTCCCGGTCCAACGTTCCAGCACCGGCGGCGGCGCCTGGCCGAACACCTGCGTGAACTCGTCCAGGATAAGGGCGTCGACATCCTCGCGGGCGAACGGATCGGGCGTTGGCGCATAGTGGTGGCTGTCGCCGACCACTAGCGAGCCGTCGGCGCTCTGGGCGACGATCAGATGGACGCCATGCTCCAGATGCGCGGCCTGCTCGGCCTCGAGGCGCGCGCGCAGGGCGGCAGCCTCAGGCAGGTCGGCATAGCCAAGATAGCGAACCAGTCCGAGGTCGGACATGACCGGCGAGGGCAGCCGCCAGCCCGGATCGGCCAGCCGCAGCATCTGCAGCTTGCAACGCGTGACGCCCGCGCGGGCGAAGCTATCGGGGAACAGGGTCACGAGGTCATCGCCCGGACAGACGACGATGGCGTCGGCTTCGATGACGCCGGCGGAGGTCTCCAGCCGCCCGGTCTCGACACTGCGAACAGCCACGCCGCGCAGGAAGGTGACGCCATGGGCCGCCTCGAGCCAGGCCGCCAGGCGCGGAATGGCGGTGCGCGACTCCACCCGCAGGTCGACGTTGCTGGTCAGGCCGCCGAGAACCTGTCCGCCCACCGGCAGCCGATCGCCCAACGCCTCGACGTCGCGCCAGGCGCACCCCTCGGCCATCTCGGTTTCCAGGAAGGCTTCAAGCACCGCCTTGGCCTCGGGACGCCGTGCGACCATGGTCAGGCCGCGCTGCAGGACCTCGACGCCGGCTGCAGGGGCCACCTCGCCCCACACGTCGGCCGAGCGGCGCGCGTGACTCCAGACCGCGCCGCGCTCTTGGCCGGTCACGGTCACGAAGCCGAAATTGCGCACCGAGGCGCCGTTGGCCTGGGCGTCGCGATCCACCACCACGACCCGCTTGCCCAGCCGCCCGGCGGCCAGGGCGTGGGCCAGTCCCACGATACCCGCGCCGACGACGGCGACGTCGAAACCTTGCTTCAAGACAGACCTTCCCTTTGGCGCGCCGCGTCTTCGGCGACCAGATGCTGCAGCACGCGCTTCTCCAGCACCAGCAGCGCGCTGACGCCATTGGTGCGCATGACCAGCCCCTCCGACAACGGACGCGCCGCTTCGCGGATCGCCATCGCGAGACGCTGGAACTCCGAAGCCGCAACGCCGTCGACGCCATGCAGAGCGCACAGCTGTCGCCAGTCGAGCGCGAAACATTCCAGAAGCTGGCCGAACCGCCCAATGCGGGCGGGCGCCTCGGGCCCGTCGACGGCGGCGACCAGCTCGGCGCGCAGATCGTCAAGCAGCCACTGGACCTCGGCCGCCGGCATGATGGGCGAGCGCGGGTTGACCTCGGTCAGCAGCGGATGATCCGCGTTCGGATCCCAGCCGACCTTGCGCCATTGGGCGCGCGGCGGCGGAGCGGCTTGAACGAACCGCCAGAAGGCGGCCGTGCCCGTGGTGTCGGCGACCAGATGGATCCGCTCGCCGCTGGCGTTGTTCTCGACATGGTGTCGGCGCCAGTTGTCAAAGACCCAGGCCTCGCCGGCGCCCATGTGCACGGCCTCTCCGTCGCAGTGGAAGCGGACCTCCGGCCAGGTCAGGACCGGGATGTGCAGCCGCACGCGCGTGTGCCAGTGATAGTTGATGTCGGCGTGTTCCGGCACGCCCGCGCCCGGCGCCAGGCGCATCAGCCGCGACCGGCTCCAGACAACCCCAAAGCCCGCCAGGACCTGCTTCAGATAGGGCATGGCCTCAAGCCAGGGCGTCGGCGCCATGCGCCCGTGGACGGCGTCGGTTTCGGCGCCATCGACGCTGATCAGCCGCGCGGCGCTGTTGCCCGGCACCTGGTCCGGATGCGCCACCCAGGCCTCGGGCGGCAAGGCGGCCACCTCGGCCTGCAGCCGCGCGACATCGAACAACAGAGGCAGTTGAAAGAAAGGGCGTGAAAGCCGCATGGGTCAGGCCCTCTCCATCAGCGCATCGCCCAGGGCCGCGCGCAGCGGCGCAAGCCAGGGCGCATAGTGCTTCCATTGCTCCAGTCCGTCTCGCCCGATGGGTTGGCGCACTTGCTCGGAACTGGGCGTACGGATGCCGCGACGGGTCTGGTGGAAGCGCAGGCACGATGGCTCGAACGCCAGTCCGGCATGGGTCAGCATACGACGCGTTGCGGCTTCCAGGTCCTCGACTACGTCCTCGTACGGAACGCGAAACACGCGGCCGGGCAGGACGGCGTCCCAGTGGCGCATGAGATCAAGATAGATCCGGTAGTAGCCGGCGATGTCGTCCAGACCGTAGGTGAACTCCTGGTTGGCCATCCCGAACAGCTGCTTGAAGTTGCTGAAGCAGCAGGCCATCGGCTCGCGCCGCACATCAAAGATCGTCGCGCGCGGCAGGATCAGGTGGATCAGCCCGATGTGCCAGAAGTTGTTAGGCATCTTGTCGATGAAGAACGGCCGCCCCAGCCTCCGGTAGGCCCGCGTCTCGTCGAGAAACCGCTCGCCCAGCGCTCGCGCTTTCGCTGGCGTCAGATCAAGCAGCGCGGCCGGATCGGCCGGCAGGCCGCAGTCGGGATCAAGGCCGCACAGTTCGCCTGCATAGCGACCGATCTCGGTCAGCTCGTGCGTTCCTTCCACCTGGGAATGGGAGGCCAGGATCTGCTCGATCAGCGTCGAGCCCGAGCGGGGCAGGCCCAGGACGAAGATCGGCGCGGGATCATCGACGCCCCAGCCCGCGCGGCGCGCGAAGACGTCCGCCGTCAAAGTCTCCTTCAGGCGCTCGGCGCAGCGTTCAGCGACATCCTGCCGATACCGGCTGGAGGCGCGCCGCAGCGCATTGCCCCGCGCATAGAAGCCCCACGACGCGGCGTAGTCAGCTTGGTCCTCGAGCGCTTTTCCAAGGGCGAAACGCAGATAGACGCGGTCCATATCATTCAGCGCGGGCCGAGCCTCGGCGGCTTTCATGCGGGCCATGTCGTCGTCGGTGAAACAGTGGGTCTTAAGATTGGCCAGGCTGAACCACGCCACGCCGTGGTCGGGCCGCGCGGACAGGGCCGCGCGATAGTCGGCGACGGCCTCGGCGCCGCGCCCTATCGCCTTCAAGGCGTTGGCGCGCCACAGACGAAGGTCGGCGATCTCGTCCGCCGACTCGCAAGGCCCGGCCAGCAGGCGGGCGTAGAGGTCGATCACGGGCTCAAAATCGCCCAGACCCAGGCAGGCCGCGCCGTAGAGCTTCAGATAGGCGCGGTTGTTGGGCGCGAGGGTCAGCAGTCGCTCGGCGTGCTGCCGCGCGGCTTGATGCTTCTGCCCCTGCAGCAAGGCCATGGCGAAGTCGAAGCGCGCCTCGTGATAGTCCGGCGCCTGGTCGACGATCGCCGCCAGAAGGGCTTGGGCCTCCGCCAGCGCGCCGCCCTCCAGGCGGATGCGCGCCAACAGGCGCAAGGCCCCGGCGCTCTCGCCCGCCGCGCGCAGATGGTCGGTCAGAACCTCTTCCGCAGGTTCAAGGTCGCCATCGGCGAGCAGGCTTTGGGCCACGACGATCGGCGGCGGAAGCTGCTGCAGCGTGGCCAGGCGCTGCGCCGCGACGCTGGCCTCGGCCAGATCGCCCCGCAGGCGGTACAACTGCTCCAGCATGTCCCAGCAGGCCGGCAGCGCCGGGTTCAGCGCGACCGCCTCCCGCAAGGCGGCGATCGCCGCCGCGCCATCGCCCAGCGCGATCAGGGCCTGTCCCCGCTCCTGATGGAGGCGACTGAAGCGTGGGTGCTGATCCCGCAGGCGCTCCAGCATCGCCAGAGCTTCTGGGACACGCCGTTGCTCACGCAGCGCGCGAGCCTCGCGCAGCAGGCCTTCGCGCGCGTCCAGGTCCTGCGACGGGATCACCGCGCGGCGCTCGCGCTCAGCAACGGCGCCAGCCAATCGGGGTCGGGCTGATCGGCGTCGTAGTATTCGAAGATCAGGTGGATGCGGTC
>NCDQ01000708.1 GCA_002280275.1 Caulobacter vibrioides
GGGCGGCGTTGACCGCCAGCGGGCTAAAAGCGAGGGCCAGGGCGGCCAGGAAAGCGAGCGCATGTCTCAGCATGGCGTCACCATAGCGCCGCGACCCGCCGGCGTCATCAGGCGTAGACGATGGAGGGATCCGCAGTCCGCCATGGTCAGAGCGAGGCTGGCGGGGCCAGCGTCCCCAGCCAACTGACCAGGATCAGAACCGAGAAGCCGGCGGCTGACTCCACCAGCAGGCTTCTCCGCAGGGCCACTAGCGCTGAGGCGGGATCCATGCCGACGAGCGCCCGCTGCAGTCGCGGCGTCAGCACGAAGCGGTTGAGCGCGGCAAGGCTCAGCATCAGTGCGAAGACAGAGAGCTTGGCCAGGAGCACGGCTCCCCAGGTAGTCGAAGCCATATCGAGGATATGAGTAGGTCCCACCAGGAACCAGCTGCTGATGAGGCCGGTCAGCACCAGCGTGGCTACAACCAAGGAGCCGACGCCGGAAAATCCCTCAAGCGCCCCGTAAAGCGCTTGCAGGGCGGCGGCCTGCGCCCGTCGCACGCTGAGAACCAGGAGGAGCAGGGCGGCCAAAGCGCCGAGCCAGACCCCGGCGGCCAGGAGGTGGAGGACGTCGGCGGCAAGTTTGAAGAGGCCGGCCGCCCCTTCGCCGTCAGCGCCGTGTCCGCTCCAGGCGAAGCTGGCCAGGGCCACCGCGCCCAGCCCGGCGCTGGCGCGCCAGAGACGGGTCGATGGACGTAAGGTCGCGGCGACTGCCAGGGCCGCCAAGCCCGCGACCGCGCGGGTCATGACCGAGACGCCGAACTGGGTGCCGGTCGCCACCATGACTAGAGCCTCTGGGTCGAGGGCGTCGGCAAGCGCGCCGGTCATCATTGCCGTCTGGGCCAGCAGCGCCAGGCCGCAGCCGATCGCCGTCAGCAGGCCGGCGACCACGACCAGTCCCCTTGTCCCAGCGCGGGTCCGCGCCGCGCCGGGGCCGTCGGTGGGCAGGCCATAGAGGTAGAAGAGCGGCGCGCCAAACAGCATCGCCG
>NCDQ01000709.1 GCA_002280275.1 Caulobacter vibrioides
TAGATAAAGGCGCCCTGGCGCCAGGGCGTTGGATGGGTTCACCGGAGACTCTGGATAGGGCAGGACCACGACCGGCGGCTTGTCTCCGCCGGGCTTGGGGTGAGGTGGCAGATAGAGCCAGCTCACCAGGTCCTTGCCGTCCAGGCCCTTGTGCCGGATCTCGATCGGCTGAGCGAACTCGACTTCGGCGAGGGCTGCGTTGACGCGCACCAGCACCTTGGGCGAGCCGGCTCTCGGCGTCCAGGAGACTGTCTGGACACCGTGGGCGTCGCGGATCTTCTGGACCGTCCCGGTAGGCGCGGCGTCGTCGGACAGGGCCAATTGGTTCAGCCGCGGCACGAAATTCTGGTCGCCGCGAAAGCCGGGCGGCCTCGTGCCCAGAGACCGAACCTTGGAGGACTCCACCCCCCAAGGCTGACATCCCGAGGAGGTCACCCGCCAGACCTTGGCCCCGGCCGCCACCGCCCACGCCTTGGCGGAGACCCCAAGGGTCTCAGCCTCGTCGGGCAGGCAGGCCGTCAAATTCTGGAGCCCCTTCTGCGAGATGCGCCAATAATCGGCGCGTCCGCCGCCTCGTGGTCGGGCCGCGACCACCGGATCGCCGTCCAGCCATTCGCCGCGCGCGAAACCTTGAGTGTCATAGGTTGGGCCAAAGTCTGGGAGCAGTGCGCCAAGGTCGAGAGCCTTGGCTTCGCCCTTGACGGCGAAGCGCCAGAACCGGCCCGCTGTGAACGGCACGTCGCCTTGCCGCGCGAAGACCAAAACCTCTTCGCCTTTCTCGGACCAGGCCAGCATCCGCTCCATCACCTCGCAACTTTGGCAAGGAACGCTGATCTTGCCGCTACCCAGGTCGACGATCTTCAGGCGCTGGAACCGCAGCGGCGAGGCCGTGGTTTTGGGACCCTCGTTCAAGGGCTGGATATCTTCTTCCTCGATCAGCACGGCTGCCGATCGCCCCCCGGGCGCTATAGAGAAGTCGTCGATCGCGCCAGGGACCAGGGTACGCGCCGCGCCGGTGCGCA
>NCDQ01000218.1 GCA_002280275.1 Caulobacter vibrioides
ATTCACGTCGCCTGCATTCGGCTCTGGGCTATATCAGCCCCGCCGAAATGGAACGCAGAGCGGCTTAACCCCGTCCACTTTCTCGGGGGAGGATCACCGACGGTAACGCGGCAAAGGTCGGCATCGGGTGGAAAGGCGACACTGCCTCAGTAAGAGTATTGCTGGAGGAGCGATGACGAACCTAACGGAAACTTGGGTATTTGCCGATGGCAACATGACTGCAGGCGGCGATGCGGCAGAAATCGATCGACTCCTAGCGGCTGAACTTGAACAGATTGGGACGACCGATGGCGGCTGGCGAAGGCTGTTCCGACATCGCGCTGACGGCAGTCTGTGGCAGCTCGATTACCCCCAGAGCGAATTGCACGGAGGCGGACCACGGCGATTGGTCAGATTGGACAACGCCGACTGCACTACATGGCAATGACCGCAATGGGTGGTTGGCGGACGCTCCTAGACCTCCGTCAGCATTCGTCCAGCTGCAGGGGTTTCACTGAAGGCAAGCTCGTCGAATGCGATATGGACCTCGCCTCCATCCTTCGAGGTGCCCGGCTTCAAAAGTAGAAACCGGTGGACCATCCTCGGTGGAGAGTCTGAAAACTCATCGTACCAAACTTCCGTGGGCCGAACTTGCACGGCCCTCTCGAGGTCCTTCTGGCCCAAGATAATCTGGCCGCCGCCGTAGCGGATATGGGTGTGCCAATATCCCCGCTGCCCGTCCCCGGTCAGCAAATGAAGCGAGAGAGCGTCTTCGGAGTATTCTAGGCGATCCACATAGGCATCATGCAGGCTGATGCTGGTGACGAACCTCCGAACCGGTCCCTCCGGGTCGAGAGACTCAACGTAGCTACGATATCGCTCCTCGATCTTCTCGCACTCCTCGTCCGAGAGATCGCCTAGGGCCCATGCTCGTGTGAAGTATTCCATGTCGTGATGCTAGCCACCTACAATGCCCGCTGCAAAATTGACGCAGCCAAAGTCCTACTAGGGTCGTGAGGAGCCAGCAGCACAGGCACCGAAACCAGACCTTCAGATCGCCACCGCCAGGCATTGTCGCTCCCGGAGTACACCCGCCCTGAAATGACAGGGGTAGACCGTAACAGGCAAGGCCGCGCGCCGTCTCCGCAAGCGCACATGCCGATGGCCTGTCCGGTGGCTTCACGAAGGTGGCCTTGCGCCGTGAAGGGGCTTTTGGCTTCCCTTCCCTGAAGGTGACATTCACTCTTCGCCTAACGAGGCGCTCCCTCGGCGACGACGCGACCGCCCTGCATGACCCACACGATCGAACGCGTGTTGCTAATGCTCCTGCGAGGATCGGCCGACAGGAGAATAAGATCGGCGCGTCGTCCCCTCTCGATCACGCCAACATCCGTGCGGCCGAGAGCCTGAGCCGCGTCGGCGCCGGTCATCCGCAGGATGCGGTCAGGCGAAAGTCCAGCCTCCGCGAGGAGCTCGAACTCCTGATGCAGCCCCTCTCCTGGCGCGATCCATTCGTTGGTGAGGTCCGTGCCGCTGACGAGAAGCACACCGCCGTCGCTCATCCGTTTTATCCAGGCCAGGAGCTTCGGGCGCGCGGCCTCCCAGCGTCTGAAGTCGTCGGCCGTCCAGTCCGCCGTGGCGTCGTCGCAGCGGCTCCAATCCTCGCGGAGCTCCGGGAAGGCCCGCAGATAGGGATTACGCCGATAGCGCCCCTCCTCGGGCGGAGAGAACTTTCCGTCATAGGCGATGAGGGTGACGTCGACAGAGACACGCCTGCGAGCCAGTTCGGCGATCAGCGCCTTCTGGTCCGGACCATCGGGGTCGAACGCCTCCAGCCAGTCGATACGTGATCGAAAGCCCGGCCGCGTCTTTGTCGCCGCGAGGTAGGCCTGTCTACGGTCGCGTGGAAGGCTGTCGGCCGACCAGTCGACACTATGGGCTAGATGATCCACGCCCAGGCGCACGCCTTGAGCCCAGGTCGTGCGTTGGAGGTGGCCGATGACCGGAATGTGGTGACGGTGAGCCTCGTCCACCACCGAGGCCACTTGTTCAGGCCTTAGCCGCGAATAGACCTTGAAGAAATCTGGCTTGTACGAAAGGGCGTCGCCCACGATCTGGCGCAGTTGCGCGTCGCTGAGGGTCGGGTCGTTGATCAGCTCCGCCGAAGCCATCGCGCGAGGCCCACGGATACTCCCAGCGTTGAGCGCGTCGCGCAGCCTCAGGCCCTCGATGGTCGGCGTGGCCGGACTGCGCACCGTGGTGATCCCGAAATCCAGCTGCGCCGACAGAGCCTTCTCGGAGAGCGCGCGGTCAAAGCGCGGCGCTCCGCCGTCTGGATTGCATCTCGGAAAGAGAAGATGCGCGTGCATGTCGATGAAGCCGGGCAGTAGGAACTTGCCCTTACCGTCAACAACCATCGCGCCGCGCGGAGGACGGCCCGCCGCCGAGGCGCCGACATCGACGATGCGTCCGCCGCTTACGACCACCCTGCCGTCTTCGAGGGCCGCGCCGCCCCGCCCATCCAGCACTGTTACATGTTCGATCACGACGGTACGGCCTCGTCCCTCGGCCGTTCTATCGGCGCAAGAGGCGAGGAAAAGGGCCAGCAGCGGTAAGCCCAGGCGGCGTAGGCGGCGGTAGATCAAGGGGGGGGCGCGCTCCATAAAGGCCATCGGAGGGAGCTAGAAAACCCACGTCGCCACAACACATCAATTCTAGGCGGAGCTACAAACGCAGCTCATGTCTCCCGACTCTAGACCTCCAGCTAGCGCCGCGCGCCGCCATCAGCACATGCCTCAAAGCCAAACATTCAGATCGTGACCGACAATGCCTGGCGGTGGCGATCTGAATGTCCGAGATGGGAGCCGGAGCCAAAGCGTGCTTCCGACCCTGGGCTGAAGTTCAAGTAGTCCGCCTCACGTCCTTTTACCCCGACCTCCCCGGCGAATGCCGGGGCCCAGATTCATCCGGAGCGGCTGGGGATGACGCGCCCAGCCTCCGCGCTCTACAGATAAGCCTCAGCAGGTTCGACCTGGACCCCGGCATTCGCCGGGGAGGTCGGAGGCTTCGGAGGCTACAGCAGAATATGCCCAGCCACCGCTTCGCGCGTCGCCGCGTCCAGGCCCACGGCGTTTTCGAGATACCCGTCCAGCGAGTCGTACTGATCCTTGATCGCCGCAAACGCCGCCGCCAGGTACCGAGCCTCAACGCCCATGGCCGCCCGCATCGCCGCCTCGGTGGGACGCTTGCCGGTCATCTCGTAGATATTGTTCAGGAAGATATGGCCGCGCCGCTCGAAACGGGTCGGGTCGTTGGTCAGGAGGTAGTCGTCGATGACGTCGTCGTCCGACACGCCCGCGATATGGTGCGTCAAGGCCGCCAGGATGCCGGTGCGGTCCTTGCCCGCCGCGCAGTGGATCAGCACCGCGCCCTCTCCCTTGGCCACCGCCTGGAAGTAGCGGCTGAACAGATCCAGGTGCCGCGCCTTGAACGGGGCGCGGCGGTAGTATTCGTCCATGTAGGCGTGGATCGACTCCAGCGACAGATCCGACTCCTTGAGGAAGGTGTGCCAGGGATCCTCGCCGGTCATGCCCAGGTCGTTGTCGATCACCTGGGCTGAGAAACCGTCCCACCGCCGCGACGGCGCGCGCTCGCGCTCGTTGGGGCGACGCAGGTCCACCAGGGTGGCGATGCCCAGCGCGGCCAGATGCGCGAGATCCTCGTCGGTCGCCTCGGCCTGGTGGGCGGCGCGAAACAGGACGCCCTTCTTCAACCGCCCCGCGCCCGCGGCGTAGTCGCCGAAGTCACGGAAGTTCTCGACGCCTTGCAGGGGGATCAGTCTGGTCATGGCTGGATGACTTAGCGAACGGGCGCGCGACTGGAAAGCGTCCCCTCCGTCACCACCACTTGGCCTTGCGGTCCTCGGCCGTCGCCGGCTTGGCGCGCCACAGGAAGACGAAGTTGCGGTGCTCGGCCCAGGTCTGGCCCTCCAGGCCGCTCGCGCCCTGGCAGACGCTGGTGTGGTAGGGCCCCGCGCCGTCGGTGGTGCGGAAACTGGCGCAGGTGCGGCCGCCGGCCGTCTTCCAGCGGCCGGCCAGGATCTCGCTGTCATAAAAGCTGCCGGTCACCGTACCGTCGGCCTCGAGCTTCAGCGTCATGCCCTTGTAGTAGGGCTCGGCCGGCGTGGCCGACAGGTCGACGACCCAGTCGCCGGCCAAGGGCGCGGGCGTTGCAGCCGCCTGCAGGGAAAGGGCGAGCATCAGGGCCAGCATGGGCGTCTCCAACGGCGACCGATAACGCCGTTACGGGTCGGGCGCCGCGGTGGATGACAGGAGACCTCCCAACATTTCTACCCGATCTCCCCGGCGACACGTCAGTGCGGCGAAGCCAATGCCGGGGCCCAGATTCATCAGGAGCGGTCTGGGTGGGCCCGCCTGCGGTCCGGGCCACCATTACGACGGCAGCGGGCTCGACCTGGACCCCGGCATTCGCCGGGGAGGTCGGAGTTTAGGAGGACTTCCGCAGCAGCGGCTGGATGCGGTCCTGCAGCGGCTGGTCGACATAGCGGTGGAACAGCCACGCCCCGCCATAGGCCAGCGGGAAGCCGGCCAGCCACATCAGCCACTGCCAGCCGATGCCGATCGGCACGGTGTCGATCAGCTTGTGGACCG
>NCDQ01000710.1:0-1020 GCA_002280275.1 Caulobacter vibrioides
GGGCTCATCGAAGAGGATGACCTCGGGATCCATCGCCAGGGCCCGGGCGATGGCGCAGCGCTGCTGCTGGCCGCCCGACAACGCGGCGGGATAGGCGTCGGCGCGATCCGACAGCCCGACCTTCTCCAGCAACGCCAGTCCCTTGGCGCGCGCCGTGGCCGCGTCTTCCTTGCGCACGACGATCGGGCCTTCGATCACGTTCTCCAGCGCCGTTCGGTGCGGAAACAGGTTGAAGCTCTGGAAGACGAAGCCGACCCGGCCGTTCAGCGCCTTGGCCAACGGCGTCTTGGCTCCGGCGGTGACGCCCGCGATCGTCAGGTGCCCGCCGTTCAGGGCCTCAAGACCGGCGAGGCAGCGCAAGAGGGTGCTCTTGCCCGAGCCGCTGGGACCAATGATCGCCACCACCTCGCCAGGGATGACGGTCAGGTCCACGCCCGCCAGGACGGAGGTGTCGCCGAAGCTCTTTTTCAGGGACTTGGCGTGGATCGCGCTCACCGGCGGCCCTCCGCAGCGCGGCGTTCAAGCCGAGTCTGGACGGCGGCCAGGATCGTGGAGAGGATCCAGTAGATCGCCGCCGCAGCCAGATACATGGTGAAGATCTCGTAGGTCCGCGCGGTGATCAGCTGCGCCTGTCGGAAGAGCTCCGGCACCTGGATGGTCGCGGCCAGCGAGGTGTCCTTCACCAGGCTGATGAAGCTGTTCGAGAGCGGGGCGACGGCGGTGCGCGCCGCCTGGGGCAGGATCACCCGGCGCAGGGCCTGGCCACGGCTCATGCCCAACACGCTAGCGGCTTCCCACTGGCCCTTGTCGACGGCGGCGATGGCGCTGCGCAGGATCTCGCAACTGTAGGCGGCCACGTTCAGCGAAAAGCCGATGCCCGCCGCCAGGAGCGGCGGCATCTCGATCCCGAACTCGGGCAGGCCATAGTAGATCAGGAACAGCTGGACCAGTAGCGGCGTGCCTCGAAACGCCGACACATAGACAGCGGCCGGCCATCGCAGCAGCGCCGAACGCGACAGG
>NCDQ01000710.1:1043-1797 GCA_002280275.1 Caulobacter vibrioides
TGGCGGACTGGCGGAGCAGGTCTAGGCCGGTGTCCATGGCGCTATTGAGTGACGTCCATGCCAAACCACGCTTGCGAGATCGCAGCGAGTTTGCCGTTGGCTCGCAGGGCGTCGATGGCCTGGTTGATCACGACCTTCAGGCCTGGGTCTTTCTTCATGGCGACGCCCGAGCCTTGCGCGGCGAACGGCTGTCCGGAGGCGACGAACTCCGGGGAGGTCTTGACGAAGTCGGCGGCGACCAGGCGATCGTTCAGCACCGCGTCGATCCGGCCGGCGCGCAGGTCCTGATACTTGGTGGGATCGTCCTCGTAGCTGCGCACGTCCGCGCCGGGCACGTTGGCGCGGAGCCACTGCTCGTAGTTCGTCCCGAGGCCCACGCCGACCTTCTTGCCCGCGAGATCCTCGGGCTTGCTGGGCGCAGTCTTGCCCTTCAGCGCAATGATCTGGATGCCCGAGACGGTGTAGGGCTCGGAGAAGTCGTACTTGGCCTGACGATCCGGCGTGATGGTGATCTGATTGATCACCACATCGACGCGGCCGGACTCCAGCGAGCCCAGCAACCCGGCGAAGGGCGCCGGGCTGAACTCGACCTTCAGGCCCAGCTGTTCGGCGAGCGCCTTGGCGAAATCGACCTCGAAGCCAGCCAGTTGGCCGGATTTGTCCTGGAAGTTGAACGGCGGGTAGGGAATCGCATCGAAGAACCTTACGGCGAAACAATCCCGCGCATTTCTATACAGGTGCGCGCGGTCCGCTA
>NCDQ01000711.1 GCA_002280275.1 Caulobacter vibrioides
GCCGGCGGCGGGCTGATCGCGCCGCAGCTCTGGCACGTGGGCGCCGCCATCAACCACCTCAACCCCAACCCGCCGGAAGCCGAATCCCCCTCCGGCCTGTTCAAGCCCGGCAAGCCCTATGGCCATGCCATGACGGATGCCGACGTGGCGGACTGCATCAGCGCCTTTGCCAAGGCCGCGGCCGATGCCAAGCGCCTGGGCTTTGACGCCATCGAGCTGCATGGCGCGCATGGCTACCTCATCGACCAGTTCTTCTGGGAGGGCACCAACCAGCGCACGGACCGCTGGGGCGGCGGCACCATTGCCGAGCGCGGGCGCTTTGCCGCGGAGATCCTGAAGGCCGTGCGCGCGGCGGTTGGCCCGGAGTTCCCGGTGATCATCCGTGTCTCGCAGTGGAAGCAGCAGGCCTATGATTTCAAGATCGCCAAGACGCCGGACCAACTGGTCGAGTGGCTGGGGCCGCTGGTGGAAGCCGGCGCCGATGTGCTGCATTGCTCGCAGCGCCGCTTCTGGGAGCCCGAGTTCCCCGATCTGGATGGCGAGCAGGGCCTGAACTTTGCCGGCTGGACCAGGAAGCTGCTGGGCGTGCCGACCATCACGGTGGGCAGCGTTGGCCTGACCGGCGAGTTCATCGCGGGCTTTGGCGGCGAGAAGAGCCAGCCGGCGAGCATCGATGCGCTGCTGGAGCGGCTGGACAAGGGCGAATTCGACATGGTCGGGGTGGGCCGGGCGCTGATCGTCGATCCGGATTGGGCCGAGAAGGTGCGCGAGAGCCGGATGGACGAGCTGCAGCCGTTCGAGCGGACGGCGCTGGGCTCGCTGGTCTGAGGTTGGGCGGCACCGGCCCGCTCCCCCACCCGGCCACCCAATTCCAGTTTACGCTGTGGGTGGCCGGGTGGGGGAGCGGGCCGGTGCCGCCGCAGCGAAGCTGCAAGAGACAGGGAGCTTGGTGCTTCCCATCGATGCTGACGGTGTTGCGCTTGGCAATGCCGGCCTGCCGCCGCTGCGGCCCAAGGATGCCGCCACTGTCATCGTTATCCGCCGCGATGCGCCGCGGCTGCAGGTGCTGATGGGGCGGCGGGCCGGCGGCCATGCCTTCATGCCGGACAAATGGGTGTTCCCCGGCGGGCGCATCCACCGCGCCGATTACCGGGTGGCGGCAGCCTCGGAGCTGCATCCGGAGGCCGCCGAGCCGCTGGTGCGCACCTGCCCGCCGGCCAAGGCGCGGGCGCTGGCGCTGACGGCAGTGCGCGAGATGTTCGAGGAAACCGGGCTGATTCTCGGCCGGCCCGGCAAGGCGATAACGAAGAGCCCGGAGTGGCAGGCGTTCATCGCCACCGGGCATCTGCCGGACCTGGCGCCGCTGCGCTTCGTGGCGCGGGCGATCACCCCGCCGGTGCGGCCGCGGCGCTTCGATGCGCGGTTCTTCACGGTGGATGCGGCGCATCTTGTCAGCCTCGAGCCCGGCGCCGGTTGCGGCGAGCTGGACGAGACGGCGTGGTTCGATTGGGAAGCGGCGGCGGCGCTGGACCTGCCGGCGATCACCCGCGCCGTGCTGGCGGAAGTGGCGCAACGCGAGTTGGAACCGGGGCGGCCGATTCCGTTCCACCGCTTCGATCGCGGGCAGCACCGGTTGCTGGCGGTGTGAGCTAGAGCGCAGGCTCTTCCGGCGCGGGGGGCGCGAGCGGGGCCGGCTCCACCGGGGTGTTGCCGATATCCAGCACCACGCCCGAGCTGGGGTCGATCGTCTCCAGCAGCACGCCGCCGCCGGCCAGCGGGTCCGTCACCTCCTCGGCCACGGCGGCAACCGGCGCGGGTTCGCGGCGCAGCTTGCCTTCCTTGGCCAGCGCGGCCTGAACAGCGCGTCGCGGTAGTTCTGGGTGGTGCCGGTCTTGCCATAGGTCGGGATCGGCAGGCGCGCGGCGTTGCCGGTGCCGTTGCGCACGGCGGATTGCAGCAGTTGCAGCATCGGGGCGCGGGCCGGCCAGTCCGGGCTGTCCGTGTCCTTGGCGTTGATCTTGCCCGGCAGCTCCGGCGCCTTGGCGGCGATGCCGTGCGCCTGCACCGGGGCGCGGCCACTGGCCAGCGCGGCAAAGGCCTGGGTCATCTCGATCAGCGGGATCGGCGAGGTGCCGAGCGCCATGGCCGGATATTCCGAGATCGGCGTTGTCACCCCCAGCTTGCGGGCCTGGGCGATGACGGAGGGCACGCCGACCTGCTGTGCCAGCCGCACCGCAGCAACGTTGGAGGAGGCGGCAAAGGCGGTGGCAAGGCTCACCGTGCCGCGGTAGCGGCCATCGTCGTTCTTGGGGGCATAGTCGTCGATCTGCAGTGGGCTGTCGTCCACCGTGTCACCGGGGCGCATGCCGGCCTGCATGGCGGCGAGATAGACAAACAGCTTGAAGGCCGAGCCGGGCTGGCGATTGGCCTGGGTGGCGCGGTTGAACGGCGTGGTCTTGTAGTCCGTGCCGCCGACCATGGCGACAACGGTGCCGT
>NCDQ01000712.1 GCA_002280275.1 Caulobacter vibrioides
GGTCAACGGCGGCCCGGGGACGACGCCCTTCACCCCCGCCAACTTCCTGACCCAGCTCAACGCGACCCTGAGCCCCGCGGCGACCGCCAGCTTCACCAACGGGACTCTGACCATCGCCGGGGCCGGCACGAACGGCGTGGCGATCCAGGACGACGCCACCACGCCCAGCCTCAAGGCCGGCCGCGGCTTCTCGGCGTTCTTCGGCATGAACGACCTGGTGCGGTCGACCGGCTTCTCGAACTTCGACACCGGGCTGAAGGCCACCGATCCGCACGGCTTCACCGCCGGCCAGGAGATCACCTTCCGCCTCAACGGCGCCGACGGCTCGCGCCTGACCGACGTCAAGGTGACCGTGCCCGCTGGCGCGACCATGGCCAATCTGCTCACGGCCCTTAACGATCCGGCCACCGGCGTCGGAGGCTACGGCGCCTTCTCGCTCAGTCCGGACGGGCAGCTGGCCTTCTCCCCTCCCCCCGGCTCCGGAACCACCTTGGGTGTGGTCGAGGACACCACCCAGCGCGGCCCCAGCGGCCCATCGATGTCCGCCCTGTTCGGCATCGGCGACACGGCCAGGACGGCCCGCGCCTCCAGCTTCTCGATCCGTCCCGATATCGGCCGCGACCCGTCCAAGCTGTCCCTGGCCAAGCTCGACCTGACGGTCGGGGCCGGGATTCCCGCCCTCGCGACGGGCGATGTCCGCGGCGCCGACGCCCTGGCCCGCGCCGGCCAGGTCGCCCTGAACTTCGACGTCGCCGGCGCCGTCGGCAAGGTGTCCCAGAAGATCACCGACTACGCGGCCGGCCTCAGCGGCCACATCGCCCGCCAGGCCGAAGCCGCCGAGTCCGATGCCGTGGCCGCCGAAGCGGTGGCCGCCGAGTCCAGCGCCCGACGCTCAAGCGTCGAAGGCGTCAATCTCGATCAGGAGCTGATCCAGCTCACCACCTACCAGCAGGCCTACAGCGCCTCCGCCCGCATGATCCAGGCGGTCAAGGAGATGTACGATGTCCTGCTGGGCATG
>NCDQ01000219.1 GCA_002280275.1 Caulobacter vibrioides
GAGTTCTCCCCGACCTCGTTCCTACCGCCAGCCCGTCCAAGCCTGATCGCGACCCGAAACGCCCTCATGGCCACAACCCGCCCATACCCGCGCGATCTGTCTGGTCCTTGATCGACGCGTCGCCTGTAGCACTCGGAGCCACGAACAGACCGGCGGCCCTTGGGTCCACGTTAGTGACCGGGCGTGTCATGGGCATCGGTTGCTCGAGCAAGGGAGCCACACGCTGAATGTAGATCTGGGTCTCGCGTGGCAGGGTTTGCGTGCCCGCCAGATGGTTCGCGTAACGCTGCGGTCCGGCGTTATAGGCCCCAAGCAAACCTGGCGCGCCGAACCGATCATACATGCGGCGAAGATAAGCTGACCCGGCCAGAACATTGGCGCGCACGTCAAAGGGGTCGTCGCCAAGCCCGAGCTCAAGGGACATTTCGCGCCAAGTGGCCGGCATCACCTGCAGCAAGCCCATCGCGCCTTTTGGCGATCTCGCGTCAGGTCTGCCGCCGCTTTCCTGGCGCATCACCGCATAGATCCAGGTCTCAGGAAGACCAAACCGAAGCGCCGCCTCTGATACGGCCTGGGCGATCTCACCGCGGGCCTCCACCCGACCATTGGAGAACCCCGCTGCGGATTGCGCGAAGGCCGGAGCTTTCAACGCAGACCCGCCCAGGAGCGCAACCAGAGCAACCACCGCGCACGTTCCGCGCAAAGGTCTTCCGTTCTTCGCGGTCGCATCGATCGTGCGGCCGTGCTTGCCGGCGTCAAGGGCGAGGCGCGAGACGCGCCGGCCTGGCGGCCTCCCTTGACCCCGGCCGCGCGCGACCGCTGACAAAATCTCGACCGGGACGAGGAAAGGACCGGCAAACCGACCGAACAAGGAAAGGCTGGAAAGTCGCTTCACGGCCGCGCATCCCACGTCCAGAGGGGCCGTGCGCGACCGATGATCCCGCGTACCGGCAACGGCCCGAAGTAGCGGCTGTCCAGGCTGTCGGCGGCGTTCCGATTGACGATCAGGACCTCGGCGGCGGTCAGACGATGGCACCCCGAATAGGCCGGTAGCCCCCTGCCCCACCGATCTGTCCGGCGCATGCGGGCGACCATCTGACCGTCGATCCACAAGCCGTCGGAGCGCCCGCAAACCTCCTGCCCGTGACGCGCCGCGACTTGCTTGAGAAGCGGCACGTTGGCGGGAAGGTAGTGACGCCGCGCCATCCAAAATGCCAGGCGGGCTGGCGGCTTGATCGCAACCCATTCGCCAACGCGCGGCGCTCCAGGATGCAAAGTGTAGAAGCCGATCGGCGCACTCGCCGTCGTGTTGAACAGCAGGCGAGGCGCGATAGTTTCGCGACTGGCCAGAAGCATCAAGACGCATCCCGCGCCCGCCCAAACGGCGAGACCAAGTTTCCATCGGGCGCTCATGACAGCAGTTGGCGCAGCAGCCATGCTTGATGACGGCGGCGGGAATAGACGCCGGTCATGAACCTGCTCGCCGACGGGTCGGCCAAAGCGGATCCAGCGTTCGATGCGCTCCTTCAGGAACAGGAGCTCGACGCGGGTGAGGCTGGGAGGCGGTCGCTCAAACATCGCCGAACCGCCGTACATAGGCCGGAGCCAGGGCCGCGTGCGCCTTGGCCGGCGGCGTCGTCACCGCCGCTTCGTCGCTGGTCGAGCGCCGCTCGCCGCGACGCGACCAGGCCTCCAAGTCGGCCAAGGTGTAGACGACGCGCCCGCCGTTCTTGCGATAGACCGGGCCGGTGCCGTAGCACCGGTGCTTAGCCAGGGTGCGTTCGGATATGCGCAAAAGCTTGGCCGCCTCGGGCGCCAGCAACAGGCGCTCGGAGGTCGGCAGGTCGTTTGGCGACATGCTCTGGTCCCTAGGCCGCCGGGAAATCTCCGGACATCGGACGGCGGCTGGGGGAACACCTGACGTTCAGTCGGCGGGTCGAGGGATGGCGAAGATGGCCCAGGGCTGATTTCGCCACCCTAGAAGCCGGCCCTCAGCAGCTTGAGATAGCCGCCCGCCATCAAGCTTCGGCCTCGGCGCACCAGCCGGATGGTGACGTCACGCAGGGAAGACGTCTTGAAAGCGTCGCTGTCGAGGTTTTCGTCGCCGAACAGGCCGGCGGCGATGTCGCGGTAGCTTTGCGCTCGGAGAGACCCATCGAGCGCGAAAAGGCTGCGGGCCAAGCGCGCTCGTTGCTCGGTACTAAAGCGCGACCTCGGCGGCGCGTCGGTCTGGGTGGCGCGCCGCAAGGCGTCGACGGCCCGGACACGTAGATTGAAGTCCTCGTCGTACGACAGCACGATCATCAGCGGTCCGTCGGGCGCAGCATCACCGCGGAACAGCAGCTGCAGGCCGCTCGCCAGCCTCAGATGTCGTCCGTCCGCGCCATCGACCGGCGCGCCATTCACGGCCGGAAGCGTCCTGGCCGCTCCGAACGATCGCCGCTCCAAAGGCACGACCAAGCCCGGCGCGGCGTCAGCACGCCACACCACACGCGCGGCCTCGGCGGATAGATCGGGATCGGCGGGCGCGCTCAGGCCCCACCGCGTCTCCAGTGCGCCCCCGTGTTTCAGATCATCGAAGTGGAGCCGGTATGCAGGGTTTCGGCGCAAAAACTCCCAGCAAAGGCCGGGGATCGTAAGCCGTAGAAACGTATGCCAGCCACCGCCGTCGCTGCCGCGCGGCGCCCGATCCGTGCCCGAGGTGGCGTGCGCGGCGGCCATGTCACTATGGCGACAGGCTCTGCGCATCTTCTCACTATCAAAACGGGCGTATAGAGCGAGCTTTCGGCAATATGTCGATCTGGTCACGGCGACGATTAGCGGAACGATACGCAGCGTCCCGTACAGAGCGCGTTCAAATGCTGCCGTTCGACACGCGACTATGTTCGGCGCAATTTCAGACCAGCCTCTACCAGCACTTTGATCGCCGCCAGTTCAGGCTCTGAAAGCGGCGAAAGCAGCTTGATGATGTCGACCAACGAGTCATCCCGATCACTGCGGGCCGCGAAATCGCCGCCGCCGAACAGATCACGCGGATCGACTTCTAAGGCCTGAGCCAAACGATCAATGGTCTCGAACGTCGTGCCCTTCTTGCCGCTCTCGATGTTTTTGATCGCGTTCAGTTGGCGATCAATCTTCTCGGCCAACTGCGGCTGCGTGAGATTCAATCTCTTACGGTGATGGCGGACGAAAGCCCCGAATTGCTCCTCCAGCCTTGCCATGCACCGGTCCACTCGTTCGACAGAGCGCAATGTTCCGTGACTAGGCGAAAGACACACAGCCTCCCAAAACGACCTCTTGTCCGATTTAGTATCTTTTAAAGATCCTTTTTCCGTAGGATTCTGTGGGGCAATCTCTGGTGGATCGTCCGATGGATGGCTTCTTCCCTCCCGTGCCCCCGCGCTCGGACCTCGCGCTCGCCGTTGAGTCGCTGTGCCGGCGCTATGACACATGGTTTCGCGACGTGCTGCGCCGGCGCTATGGCGACCAAGCCGACGACTTGGCGCATGAGGCTTATTTGCGTACGGCCGCGCACGAGGCCCAGGGCAAGGTCCAGCACCCCAAGGCGTTCCTGCTCAACGTGGCCAACAACCTCGCAACGGATCAGCGGCGCCGAGAAAAGCGGGAGAACGACTACGCGACCTATCGCGGCGCCTTCCCCACGCAATCGACGGCGGCGACCCAGGAGATGGCGCTCACCCTAAAGCAGATCATGCTGGCCCTCCCCCCAGAGTTGCGCGATTGTTTGATCATGAGCCGCCTCGACGGCCTGACGCATGGGGAGATCGCGTTGCAGCTCGGACTCACCAAGCGCACTGTGAAGGATCGGGTGCGACGAGCCGCCATCTTGGTCGCGGCATCCATGCAGGACTAAGGCGCGATCGCGATGATCAAGGACCCGAAGAAAGCGCCTCGCCCTGTCCGCGAGGCCGCCGACTGGTTCACCCGGCTCAACGAGCCGCCCATAGAAACCGAGGAGCTTGAAGCGTTCTCGGCTTGGAAAGCCAAACCCGAAAATCGCGCGGCCTACGAGCGGCTGGAGGACATCAACCGCGCGATGCTCACGCTGAACGATGATCCCGACATACGCCAAGCCAAGGCAGATGCGTTGGCGCGCGGCGCGGCGCGGCGCCGTCAACGGTTCGCGAGCTGGCGCACATCGCCGCGCGCGATCGGCATCCTCGCGGCAGCCTGCGTGGTCGCCGCGATCGGCGCGGCGGCGGTGCTGCGCCTGCCGACCTACTCGACCCGTATCGGCGAGACGTTCAGCGCGACGCTTGAGGACGGGTCTCGGATCCAGCTGAACACCGACAGCGCCGTCAGGGTTCGATATTCAGCGGGGCAGCGTCGCATCGAACTCTTGCGCGGCCAGGCCATGTTCCAAGTCGCTCACAATGCGCAGCGCCCTTTCATCGTGGTCTCAGGCGATGCCGAAGTGCGCGCGCTCGGAACGCGCTTCGATGTGCGCCGCCTTGGGCAGACGATGCGCGTGGTTCTCGCCCAGGGCAGCGTCGAGGTTACTGACAAGTCCGTGCGCGAGACGCCCTGGCGTCTGACGGCCGGCCAGGCCTTGGCGCTTGGTCCGAAGGTTAAAGTAGCGCCTATTGCCCAATCTGTTGACGTGCCGTCCGCCACCAGTTGGACGACCGGCAGCGTAACCTTCGAGGGCGTTGCGCTTTCCGAGGCGGTGGCCGAACTCAATCGCTACCGGCGCGACAAGATCATCCTGGCGCCAGGCGTGCCTGTCGGGCGGCCGATCGGGGGCGTGTTTACCGCCGGCGACAACGACGATTTCATCGCGGCCGTGTCGGCGCTCTACCGGCTCAAGAGTGTCCGCCGGCCAAATGGAGACCTGGAATTGCAACCGGAAGCGGGCGAACTTGGGTGATGTCATAATTTTTTCATGAGGCCGATGTCCTGCGACGCCACCCCAGTCGTCTCACCCCAGAGCCAGCGACGGGGCCACAGCGCATCATCTTGAGCGCCCCCGTCGTCGGCGGGGGAAACTAGCGATGAAACCTGTTCTTGGGGACTTGTTGAGCGGCGCCTGCGTCGCTGTTCTGGCGGCGGCGGCGGTCGCGCCATCTTACGCCCTCGCCGCCGAGCCGGTGATTACGTTCAACTTGCCGGCTGGCCCGATGCAGGCCTCTCTGGTGGCCTTGGCCAGGCAGGCCGATATCAAGATCCTGTTCGAAAGCGACCTTGTCGCGGCCCTCAGCGCCGCGCCCCTGCAGGGAAAGTTCACAGCGCGTGAGGCGACCGAGCGCCTACTGGCCGGCAGCAGGATTTCGGTCGAGCAGGTCCGACCTGGCGTGCTGGTCTTGCGCGCCGCGGGATTGCGCGTCGGTGAGGCGACCGGCGCGCCGATCGAGGCCCTTGAGCTGGCTCAGGCCTCGCCGAGCGCAATCGATGACGACAACACGGTCGCCGAGGTGGTGGTCGGTTCGCACATTCGCGGCGTCAGCGATGGGCCCTCCCCGGTGGTCATCCTCAATCGCAACGACATGGATCGCGGTGGCTATGCGAGCATCGGCGAAGCGCTGACGTCGATGACCCAATCGTTTGGCGGCACCGCCAGCGAGGACTCCGTGTCCAGCGGGGCGGATCCAACGGGGTCCAACGTCTCACGCGGGACGGGCGTCGATCTGCGCGGTCTCGGCGCCGACGCCACCCTGGTGCTGTTCAACGGTCGCCGCATGTCAGGGGCCGGATACTACGGAGACTTCGCCGACGTTTCCTCCATTCCGTTCGCGGCCGTGGGCCGGGTTGAAGTGCTGCTGGACGGCGCCTCGGCGCTCTACGGCGCGGACGCGGTCGGAGGCGTCGTCGACATTCGCTTGCGCACCGATCTCGACGGTGGCGAAACCCGCGCCAGCGGCGCGACCGCCACGCGCGGCGGATACGACCGCTATCTGTTCAGTCAGGCGCTCGGCAAGACCTGGAGCGGCGGCCGACTCCTGGCCGCCTATGAGTACACGCGCAACAGCCGACTTCGCGCCACCGATCGGCCTTACACCGGATATGCCGACCTGCGCCCGTTGGGTGGATCCGATTGGCGACGAAGCACCTTCACCGCGCCGGCCAATATCCTCCGGCCCGACGCATCCGGGTCCTATGTGCCCGCCTACGCGGTGCCGGCGGGTCAGGACGGTGTTGGCCTCACACCCGCCGATTTTGTGCTGGGCAGCGCCAATCTGGAGAACCAGCGCGCCACGATTGATGTCCTTCCGCGTTCGACGCGGCACAGCGTGGTCGTTTCGGCGGCCCAGGATGTCGGGCCTGTCGCGTTCTCCGGGGACCTTCGTTACGCGCATCGCGACACCGCCAACAGTAATCTGCCGCCTTCAGCCACGGTGATCGTCACCGCCGCCAACCCTTTTTTCGTATCGCCGACCGGCCAGCCTTTTGAGCGCCTGGGCTATTCGTTTTCGCGAGAGATCGGTGGGGTGTCGAACCCGGTGATGTCCGAGAGCCTCGGCGTCAGTCTGGCCGCGGACGCCCATCTCCCGGCGGGCTGGAAGGCGAGCCTCTACGGTACCTACGCACAGGAACTGACGATCAGTCGCGGCTCGCACCAGGTCAACGTCACTCGGCTGGCCGAGGCGGTTGGCACGACGCCCGACAGTCCGTTGACAAGCTTCAGCGCGGCACGTGACGGCTACTTTAATCCGTTCATCGGCGAAGGCTCCAATCCGGCGGCCGTACTCGATTTCGTCCTGTCGGGCTGGGACCTCAGCAAGTTCCGCAGTGAGATCCGTTCGGCCAACGTGGCCTTCGACGGGCCTCTGTTCGATCTCCCGGGCGGCACGGTGCGGCTGGCGGTCGGCGGCCAGCTTCGCCGCGAGGAGCTGCGCACCGGCGGGGCCAGCTTCTTCTTCGCCTACGCTCCCACGGCCAAGGCCACGCGTCGCTACAGCCGCGACGTCAAAAGCGCCTATGCCGAACTGAACATCCCGATCATTGCCGCGGCCAACGCATTGCCGTTGGTCAAGCGTTTGGAGCTGTCCCTGGCCGGACGAGTCGAAAGCTATGACGACGTCGGCTCCACGGCCAATCCGAAGGTCGGCGTGGTCTGGGAGCCCGGGAACGGCTTCAAGGTCAAGGGCAGCTACGGGACGTCCTTTCGCGCGCCATCCCTGCCGGAGCTGCAGTCGCCGTTCACAATCAGTCCGCTGGAGCTGAGCTATGGGGCGGGCGACGTGCCCACGCTGTTCTTCCAAGGCGGCAATGCCGCGCTCAAGCCTGAGACCGCAAAGTCCTGGACGGCGGGCCTAACCTACAGTCCTCCCTCGAAACCCGAGCTAACCCTGGGGCTTTCGGCCTACCGGACCCGGTTCACCAACCGGATCGCCTCGCCGGTGATCAGCGGTAT
>NCDQ01000220.1 GCA_002280275.1 Caulobacter vibrioides
CGCGGGCTAGGGTTCTTTGAGGGAACTTCATGAAACCGCTCCTGCCGATCGCCGCGCTCCTGGCGCTGGCCGCCTGCTCGCCGCAACCCACTGAGAAGCCGGCCGAGGCGCCGGCCGCGCCGGCCGCCGCGACGCTCAAGCCGCCCAAGGCCGACATTCCCGCCGGCGACTATACGCTGGATAAGACCCACGCCTCGCTGGTGTTCAAGGTCAGCCACCTGGGCTTTTCGAACTACACCGCCAGCTTCGCTGACTTCGACGTCAAGCTGCGGTTCGACCAGGCCAACGCCGCCGCCAGTTCGCTGGAGGCGACGATCGATCCCACGTCTTTGACGCTGCCGGCGCCGCCGGCCGGCTTCCAGAAGGAGCTGATCGGCCCCCAGTGGTTGAACGCGGGCGCCTATCCGACGATCACCTTCAAGTCGACCAAGGTCGAGACCACGGGGCCGGACACCGGCAAGGTCACGGGCGATCTCACCCTACATGGCGTCACCAAGCCGGTGACCCTGGAGGTCACCTATAACGGCGGCTACGCTGGCCATCCGATGGATCCCAACGCGCGGATCGGCTTCTCGGCCAAGGGCGCCTTCAAGCGGTCGGACTTCGGGATCGCCTACGGCGTGCCCGCCCCGGGCACGACCATGGGCGTCGGCGACGAGGTGCAGGTCGAGATCGAGGCCGAGTTCAGCGGTCCGCCGCTCAAGGCGCCCCCCACCTCTTAGCGCTTAGGCGCCCCCCGCGTCAGATAGCCTTCCAGCAGCGCCAGGGCGTGGTCCAGCCGCGCCCGGCGCCATTCTGGCGCGCTCATGTCGGTGTTCAGCGTGGCCGACAGCGAATAGCCGTTGGCCAGGTGGAAGCGACTCATGGCTGCGATCGTCACATAGATCTGCACCGGGTCGAGGTCCGGGCCGAAGATCCCTTGGCGCTGGCCGCTCTCGATCAGCCCCTCGATCGTGCGGCGAAGGGGGAAGGCTGTCTCGCTGACGACGCGTGACTGCGCGGCGAACTTGCCGTGCTGCAGGTTCTCGTTGCGCAGAAGACCCTCGAAGCGCGGGTTCTTCTCGAAATAGTCGAAGGTGAAGCGCTGAAGCTCGAGGAGCCCGTCCAGCGGCTTTTCAAAGTCGATCTTCAGCTCGGCCTCGCGGGCCCGCAGGTCCATGTAGGCGCTTTCGAGGACGGCCATGTACAGGCCCTTCTTGTCCCCGAAGTAGTGGTACAGCATACGGATGTTGCACTTGGCGGCCTTGACGATCTTCTCGATCCGGGCCCCGGCGAAGCCGGCTTGCGCGAACTCCTTCAAAGCCGCCGCGAGGATCGCCTTGCGGGTGCGCTCGGCGTTGCGCTTGCGCGGCGCGCCGTCGTCAGGCCCCAAGGCGGCGTCGGCTTGCGCGTCCAGGACGGCGTCGGTCACGGGATGTTGGCCCCCTGTTTGATCCAGGCGCCCAGCTGGGCGCGCTCCTCATCGGTCATGCCGGTCTCGTTGCCAAGGGGCATGCTGGTCGAGAGGACCGCGCGTTCGTTGATTTTTGGTGCGTAGGTCCGGATCTGCTCGGGCGTGTCAAAGGCCGCGCCCAGGGGCGGGGCGGCGAAGCTGGCGTGGGTGGGCGTGGCGGCGTGGCAGGCCGCGCAGTGCTTCTGGATGATTCCCTGCGCTGTCGCGAAGGAGACCTCGCCGCTGATCTCGACCTTGTCCTTGGGCTTCATGGAGGCGATCGCAGTAGCGCCGAAGATCAGCATGGCGCCGTAGAACAGGAATTCATGCTGGATCTTCCCGAAGTGGCGCTGGATGAAGAAGTAGCGGATCGCAATCGCCCCGGCGCTGATCAGGGCCAGCAGCAGCCAGGCCTTCGGGTGTCCCGAGACGGCCGGATAGTGGTTGCTGATCATGATGAAGATGACCGGCAGGGTCATATGGGTGTTGTGCACCGAGCGCTGCTTGCCCATCGCTCCCAGACGCGGGTCGACGGGCTGGCCGGCCAGCATGGCGGCGACGATCTTCCGCTGGTTGGGTATGATGACCAGGAACACGTTCCCGACCATGCAGGTGCCGATGATCGCGCCCACATGGATGAAGGCGCCGCGATCGGAGGTTCTTGCCCAGCGGCGAGCGACACAGGGCCTCATAGACCAGCAGGCCGCCGAAGATAAAGGACAGGCCCACGCCGATCGCCTGGGCTTGGCTGAAGGCATGCCTGGCCGGGTCGATCAGATAGACCCCCGCCTGCCAGTAGTAGAGCACGATCAGCAGCGCAAAGCCCGACAGCCAGGTGGTGTAGGCCTCCCACTTGAACCAGTGCAGGTGCTCGGGCATGTGCGCCGGCGCGTTCAGGTACTTCTGCGAGTGGTAGAAGCCGCCGCCGTGCACGGCCCACAGCTCGCCCTTCACGCCGTCTTTCGGCGGATTGGGATCGCGCAGATTGTTGTCCAGCCAGACGAAGTAGAAGGACGCGCCGATCCAGGCCACGCCCGCGACCACGTGCAGCCAGCGCAGCGCCATGCCGATCCAACCGGCGAAATCGTAGTCCATCAGGTCGTCACCGCGTCGAGCAGCCGAAGCTTGGAGATCAGGCCGATCTGGGTGATGGCCTGTGCGATCTCGCTCGCTTCGTCGTTGGAAAGGCGCGCGGCCATGGCCTCAAGGATCGAGGCCTTGTCGTTCAGGCGCACGCAGATGATGAAGGGAAAGCCGAAGCGTGTGTTGTAGGCGGCGTTCAGCGCATGGAAGCGCGCGAACTCGTCGGGCGTCAGCTTGTCGAGGCCCGCGCTGGCCTGTTCTGCGTTGCTCTCGGCGGTCAGCTGCTTGGCGATCGCGGCCTTGCCCGCCAGTTCGGGGTGCGCGCGGATCAGGGCCAGCTTGTCGGCGGTGGTCGCGGCGTCCAGCACGGACATCATCGCGTCGTGCATGGCTTCGACGCTGGCGAAGGGATGGGCGTCCCAGGCGCGCTCGACGACCCAGGGCGAGAGCTCGAAGGCGAAGTGCAGGGCGGTGGTGAAGGCTTCGTGGTCGAGGGTGTTGAGCATGGAAAGGCTCAGCATGACGCCCCCTCCGTAACGATGCGTATCCGCATCGCGCCACCTCCCCCGCTTCGCAAGGGAGGAGGAGGCCGCATCCTCCGCCGTGCAACGGGGGAGGGGGACCGCCCACGGGTCGCGCGGAGCGCGCGCCTGAGGACAGGCTTAGCGGTGGAGGGGGGGCTCATGCCGCGCTACCCCCATAAGGATGCGTCGCAATCCAGTGCCGCGCGATGTCGATCCGCCTGGCCACCCAGACGCGGTCGTGGCTGACCACGTGCTCGAGGAACCGCCGCAGCGCCCCGATGCGACCAGGCTTGCCGACCACGCGGCAGTGCAGGCCCACGCTCATCATCTTCGGCGCGGTCTCGCCCTCCAGATAGAGGGCGTCGAAGGCGTCGCGCAGATAGGTGAAGAACTGCTCGCCGGTGTTGAAGCCTTGGGCCGCTGTAAAGCGCATGTCGTTGGCTTCCAGGGTGTAGGGCACGATCAGCTGGGCCCGGCCGTGCTGGTCGTCCCAATAGGGCAGGTCGTCGGCGTAGCTGTCGGCGTCGTAGAGAAAGCCGCCTTCCTGGGCGATCAGGCGGGCGGTGCTCGGGCTAGTGCGGCCCTGGTACCAGCCCAAGGGGCGCTCGCCGGTCAGGCGCTTCTGGATCTCGATGGCCTGCTGGATGTGTTCCAGCTCCTGGTCGGGCGAGACGTGCTGGTAGTCGATCCAGCGATAGCCGTGGCTCGCGATCTCCCAGCCGGACGTCATCATCGCCTCGACCGCCTCGGGGTGGCGCTCCATGGCCTGGGCGACGCCGAACACGGTCAGCGGCAGGCTAAACTCTTCGAACAGGCGACGGATACGCCAGAAGCCGGCGCGCGAGCCGTACTCGTAGAGGCTCTCCATCGACATGTGCCGCATGCCCTGGATGGGCTGGGCGCCGACCATCTCCGACAGGAAGAACTCGGAGACTGGATCGCCGTGCAGGATCGAGCGCTCGGAGCCTTCCTCGTAGTTCAGCACGAACTGCACGGCGACGCGGGCGCCGTTCGGCCACCGGGCATGCGGCGGATGCTCGCCATAGCCGATGAGGTCGCGGGGGTAGGACGCAGTCATGCCTTCCGCCCCCTCTGGGGGCGGACGACCGCGCGCAGCGCGGTCAGGTGGGGGCAAGTAGGGGGATTGCATTCAACACTTGCCCCCTCCGCGCCTTCGGCGCTCCTCCCCCAGAGGGGGTAGAAGGTGCTCTCCAGCCCCCTCATCCGTACACCTTCGCCGCCGCATCCACCCCCACGCCGGCCGGAGCGCTGAAGCCCTCCCAGCGTAGCACCGCCTCGAAGGCCGCCAGGGTCTGCAGGACCGCGTGCTTGCGGGCGTTCACGCCCATGGTCCCGATACGCCAGATCTTACCGGTCAGGGGCCCGAAGGCCGAGCCGATCTCGATCTCGAAGTCGGTGCGCATCCGCGCCTTCACGCGGTCGTAGTCGACGCCTTCGGGGACCCAGATGCCGGTGACGTTGGTCATCTTGTGGGCCTTGTCGCCATAGATCGACAGGCCCATGGCCTCCAGGCCCGCGGTCATGGCCGCGCCGGCCTTGGCGTGGCGGTCGAAGCGCGCCGGCAGCCCTTCCTCCAGCACCAGCCGCGCGCATTCGCGGGCGGCGAACAGCATCGGGGCGCATTCGGTGTGGTGGTTCAGGCGCTTCTCGGACCAGTAGTCCATGATCATCGCCAGATCGAAATAGTTGGAGGCGATGCGCCGGCCATTCCCCGCCGCGCCGCCGGTTCCGACCAGGCCCTTCTCGAGGTGGCGACGCGAGAAAATGTGCTCGGCGGCCTGGTCGCTGATCGTGATCGGGGCCGAGCCCGAGGGGCCGCCCAGGCACTTTTGCAGGCCGGCGGTGACGATGTCCGCGCCCCAGGCGTCAACGGGAACGTCCATGCCCGACAGGGTTGCGGTGGCGTCGACATACATTAGCGCCCCATGCGCGCGGCAGATCGCGCCGATCTCGTCCAGCGGCTGGGCCATGGTGGTCGAGGTGTCGCCGTGGACGCAGGCCACCAGGCGCGGCCTCACGCGCTTGACGGCGTCCTCGACCGCTTGCGGATCCACCACGGTCCCCCACGGCGCCTCAACGAAGGTCACCTTGGCGTCGCAGCGCTCGGCGATCTCGGCCAACAGCAGGCCAAAGCGGCCGGCGTTGACCACCACGACGTCGTCGCCGGGCTGAAGGGTCGAGACCAGCGCCGCCTCGATGCCGGCGCGCGAGGTGCCGTCGATCGTGAAGGTCCAGCGGTTCTGGGTCTGGAACACCCCGCGATAGAGGGCCATGACCTCGTTCATGTAGCCGGTGAACTCGGGGTCGAACTGGCCGAGCAGCTGCACCGACATGGCCCGCAGTACGCGCGGGTGCACGTTGATCGGGCCGGGACCCATCAGCAGGCGGGCGGGGTGGTCGAGGTCTTGGAAGGTGTCGGTCATGGCGTCTTTGTTCTGGGGCCGCCCTCGTCCTTCGACAGGCTCAGGATGAGGGCTACTGCAAATCGGTTGCGGCGGATCATTCGAAATCCTCACCCTGAGCTTGTCGAAGGGCGAGGATTTCGCGCCGCAAGCTTCTCCAAGAACCCCAGCATGGCTTGGGCCGCCAGGGCGCAGTCGGCCTCGGTGACGGCCTCGGCCGGGTTGTGGCTGATCCCGCCCTCGCAGCGGATGAACAGCATGGCGGTGGGGCAGAGGTTGGCCATCACCATGGCGTCGTGACCCGCGCCCGAGGGCAGGCGGCGGGCGGGCAGGCCAAGGTCGCTCAGCGCCTCTTCCAGAAGACCCATCAGCGACGGATCGCAAGGGCTCTCGGCCAAGGCCTGCATCAGGGTGACGGTCGCCGAAAGGCCTCGCGCGGCGGCGATGGCGTGGATCTCGGCGGTGATGGCTTCGACGGCGGCGTCGCGCGTGGCCGAGGTCTCGGCGCGGATGTCCATCGAGAACTCGATGGCGCCCGGAATGACGTTGAAGGCGCCGGGCAGGGCGGTCATGCGGCCGACCGTGCCGACCAGGCCATCGGTCCCGACGCGGCAGATCCGCTCCAGGGCCAGTATGGCTTCAGCGGCGGCGGGGCCTGGGTCCTTGCGCAAGGCCATCGGCGTTGTGCCCGCGTGGCCGGCCATCCCCTTGATCCGCACCATCAGACGCTTCTGAGCGGCGATGGCGGTGACGACGCCCAGGGCCAGGCCCTCGGCCTCCAGCACAGGACCTTGTTCGATATGGGCTTCCAGGAAGGCCAACACGTCTTCGGGACGGCGAGCGGTCGAAGCGATGTTGGCCGGATCGGCGCCGAACGCGGTCAAGGCTTCAGCGACCGTGATCCCGTCGGCGTCCTTCATCTCGAGGGCGCTGGCGTCCAGGGTTCCGGCGATGGCGCGGCTGCAGCTCATCGAGGCGGGAAAGCGCGAGCCTTCCTCGTCGCCGAAGGCCACCACCTCGATCGCGAAGGGCAGGCGGCGGCCGGCGCGATGCAGCGCCTCGACCACATCGATGCCCAGCATGATCCCGAGCGGCCCGTCGTAGCGTCCACCGTTGCGGACGCTGTCGATGTGCGAGCCGATGATCATCGCCTCGGCGCCAAGCGTCTCGCCCTCGTAGCGGCCGATCAGGTTGGCGGCGGCGTCGCGGCGGACGCTCATCCCAGCGCGTCGCAACGCGCCTTGGCCCTCGCTCCTATATCGAAACCGCCTGACACGTTCCCTTGCGCCCCCGCTTCGTGGCCAACCCTAGCAGGCTGCGCCCGCGGGTCCCGTGTCACAAGCCCTTGTCGGGCGAGTTTGCGGATGGCGCCCGCGCGAGCGCCACGCCGCCATCACGGGCGCCTCTTCATAAGTCATAATTTGCTTACTTAGGAAGAGCGTTCCGCCAGAATGGAGCGGGCGGGATCATCCGCCAGCGCAAGGCGTCTCTTGGGGAAGGCCTCGGGGAGTTCGTCCCGAAGAAAGGCCATCATCTTCTCCCGGACCTCGCAGCGCAGATCGAAGGTGGTGGGCGCGTTGCGCGCGCTTATCAGGCAGCGGATCTCCATCACATCGGGACGGATGTCGGTGACGGCCAGATTGACGACCTTCCCGTCCCAGAGCGGCGATGCGCGGGCGATCGCATCCAGTTGGGTCCGCAGGCGATCCACCGGGGCGGCTGGGTCGACATAGATCATCGACGTCCCGATCAGCGCGGCGCTCTCGCGGGTCCAGTTCTGAAACGGGGTCTGAATGAAATAGCTCAGCGGCAGCACCATCCGCCGCCAGTCCCACAGACGCACAACCACATAGGTGGCGGTGATTTCCTCAATGTTTCCCCATTCCTTCTCGACGATCACTGCGTCGTCGATCCGAATGGGTTGGGTCACGGCGATCTGGATGCCCGCGATCAGATTGGTCAGCAAGGGCTGCAGGGCCAAGCCAACGATCAGGCTCGCCGCGCCGCCCGCAGCCAGCAGGCTGACGCCCCATTGTTTGACGCCCGGCACGGTCATCAGGGCGAGGGCCAGGGTGAAGAGGCCGACCAGGATCGCCATCGCGCGCCGTAGGATCCGCACCTGTGTGACATGTTTGCGGGCCAGGAGGTTGTCTTCGACGTCCACCTTGAAGCCGCGAAGATAAAGCGCCGCACCGATGTCGAGCGCCGTCATCGCCATCCAGCCCAGCAGCAGAATGAACAGCACCAGCAGCACATGTTGGGCGGCTTCGGCTTGGCCCGTGGTGAGGGGGGCGACATTGGCCACGGGGCTGAGGGCCGCGACGATCATGGCCAGCCGAGTCGGTCGCCGGGTGCGGGCGATCAAAGGCTGCCAGAAGGCGTTGTGACGCGATACGGCGCGCCGCACAACTTGAACGGCGATGGCGTGGATCATCAGGGCGAAGGTTATGGCCAGGGTGATCAATGTCAGGCTGATCAGCCACGGCGGCGCCCAACTGAGCAGCCGAGCCGTGTCGTTGAGCCAAGTCTCGATGCGCATCATGAACGCCGAACGCGTTCACGACCGGTGGGCTCCCCAAAAAAAGACCGCGCCGGTGTTCCGGCGCGGTCCAAGTCAAGCGTTGGGAGGAAGATAACGCTTTCAGGAAATCAGTAGACGAACCGAACGCCCGCGAAGATCGAACGGCCGACGGCGGCGTAACGCGTGACGACCGGATCGTTTTCATAGGCCCAGCGGTTCTCGGCCTGGTTCGTCAGGTTCAGAGCCTCCAGTGAGAAGGTCATGTACTTGTTGACCTTGTAGGTCATCGAGCCGTCCAGGTTGAATGTGCTGCTGTTGCCCAGGAAATCGTTCACCAGCGGCGAGTCACAGAAGCCGGGATCGCAGGTGCCGGTCGCGATCGGGTACTGAGTCCGATACTTGGTGCGATAGGCCGACGACAGGCGAGCGCTGAACTTGTCGACTTCATAGTAGACCGTGAAGTTGAACGCGTCGGGCGAGGCGCCGGTGAATGGGCCCTTGGCGGTGACCGCCGCCTGGCCCAGGCGGGCGTTGGCCGGGGTCACGATATACTCCAGCTCAGACTCCAAATGGGTGGCGTTGAACTGCACGCCCAGGTTCTTGAAGTACCAAGGCAGGAAGGTGAGGTTCTGCTGGTAGTTGAACTCGACGCCGCGGATATAGCCGCCCGGCGCATTACCGAACTGACGGACGTCGAACGGGTTATTGCTATCGATATAGGCGATGGCCAACGGGTTGGTCTGGGCTGCGCGCAGCGCCGCGATGGCGTCGGCGTCCAGGAACGAACTGAGCGAGGTCGACGACACCAGGGTCTGCGGGAAGCTGGAGATGTCCTTGTTGAACACCGCCACCGACACAAGGGCGCCCTGAGCGAAGTACCATTCCAGGGAGAGGTCCAGATTGGTCGCTCGGAACGGATCCAGCTTGGGGTTGCCGACCGTCAGCGAGCCGCCCACAGTCGCGCCGTTTGAGGGCACGCTGATGGCGGTGACGTTCGGCGCGAGGTTGCCCAGCAGGGGACGCGCCATCACCTTCGCCGCGCCGAAGCGCAGCAGCATGTTGTCGTAGACCTCATAGGCCACGTTCATCGACGGCAGGATATCGTGGTACTTGTTCGAGCCCGAAATCGGACGCGAGGTGTTGGTCAGACCGTCCGACTCGACTTCGGTAAGCGCATAGCGCGTGCCCACGTTACCACGCAGTTCGCGACCGAAGAGCTGGGTGTCGAAGTCGAATTGGACGTAGGCGCCGGTGTCCTTTTCATCGACCGAGTAACGGTTCGCTGCGCTGGCCAGGTACGACAGACGCCAATCGCCG